>NZ_JAXDEO010000041.1:0-62450 GCF_035064975.1 Pseudomonas sp. YuFO20 | reverse complement strand
CGCTTTTGGCGGCGTTCGCGACTATAGCAGCAATGATTAAGTGCTTCAATTCCATAAAAAATTGTTATCATCCGCGGCATGACGACGACTACCCCCCCGACTCCAGGCGTACAACTGCTTGAGGTCTGGGGTGGCGCGGCAGCCAAGCCGTTCGAAACCCACCACAACGCGCTGGACATGGAAATGTTCCTGCGTATCGCGCCAGAGCTGTACCTCAAGCGCTTGGTGGTTGGCGGTTTCGAGAAAGTGTTCGAGATCAATCGCAACTTCCGTAACGAAGGCGTTTCGACTCGTCACAACCCTGAATTCACCATGTTGGAGTTCTACCAGGCCTACGCCGACTACGAAGACAACATGGACCTGACCGAAGAACTGTTCCGTGAACTGGCTCAGTTGGTCCTGGGCAGCACCGACGTGCCTTACGGCGACAAAGTGTTCCACTTCGGCGAGCCGTTCGTGCGCCTGTCGGTATTCGACTCGATCCTCAAGTACAACCCTGAGTTGACCGCCGACGACCTGAACGACATCGACAAGGCTCGCGACATCGCCAAGAAGGCCGGCGCCAAGGTGCTGGGCTTCGAAGGCCTGGGCAAACTGCAAGTGATGATTTTCGAAGAGCTGGTCGAGCACAAGCTGGAACAGCCGCACTTCATCACCCAGTACCCGTTCGAAGTGTCGCCGCTGGCCCGTCGCAACGACGAGAACCCGAACGTCACCGACCGCTTCGAGCTGTTCATCGGTGGTCGTGAAATCGCCAACGCCTACTCCGAGTTGAACGACGCGGAAGACCAGGCCGAGCGTTTCATGGCTCAGGTGGCCGACAAGGACGCCGGCGATGACGAAGCCATGCACTACGACGCCGACTTCGTTCGCGCGCTGGAGTACGGCATGCCGCCAACGGCAGGTGAAGGCATCGGCATCGACCGCCTGGTGATGCTGCTGACCAACTCCCCGTCGATCCGCGACGTGATCCTGTTCCCGCACATGCGGCCGCAAGCGTAAGTGTTTCAACAAAAAAGCCGCCTGAAATAGGCGGCTTTTTATTGCCTGTCTGGTACAAACGTATCAAATAGTTACTTTTGAAGTAGAGAGGAATACCTGTCGTGAACTCTGCAATAGCTCAAGAAGGTGCAGCGGGTATCGCCACTGCGGTCGCTGAAAGCGTTCAGTACCAGGGCCGCAAGGCCAGCCGGCAGGGCAGCGAACAGCGTCGACAGGACATTCTCGATGCCGCGATGCGCATCGTCGTGCGTGATGGCGTACGGGCCGTGCGCCACCGTGCGGTAGCCGCTGAGGCTGAAGTGCCATTATCGGCGACCACTTACTACTTCAAGGATATCGATGACCTGCTCACTGATACCTTCGCCCAATACGTGGAACGCAGCGCGGCCTACATGGCCAAGCTGTGGGTGAACAACGAGGGCCTGTTGCGCGACATGATCGCCAGCGGCGACGGCAGCCCGCAGGCGCGTTCGAAACTGGCGGACGACATTGCGCGGTTGATGACCGAGTATGTTCATCGGCAACTGGTGACCCGTCGTGAACACTTGATGGCCGAGCAGGCGTTCCGTCAGGAAGCACTGTTGAACCCGCGCCTGGCCGAATTGGTGCGTTCCCATCAGCAGATTCTGCTGCAGGGCTCCTGCCAGCTTTTTCAGGTGCTGGGCTCCCACGAGCCGCAACAGGATGCCAAAGTGTTGACGGCGATAATCGGACGGATGGAATATCAGGGCCTGCTCAACGACGCCGAGCCGGGCGCCGAAGAGGAAATGCTCGGCATACTGACGCGTTATATGCATTTGGTGCTGGCGTCGGTTTAATCCCTGTAGGAGCGAGCTTGCTGGCGATGGTCTGACATTCAACATCTTTGTTGTCTGACACACTGCCATCGCGAGCGAGTTTGCTCCTACAGTGGACAGTGTTGTTTCAAAGGGAGTGTTGAATGAGAGTCTGGCGTGTCGTAGTGATCGCCTTGTCGTTCCTGCTGCTCAGTGGCTGCCTGGTGACCTTCAAGGAGCCGCTGCCCACGAGCGAGCCCGTGCCCAAGGGGTTGCTCGGAAAATGGACCAGCACCAACGCCTGGGGTGAGCCGGTCAACCTGGAACTGACGCGCATCGGCGACAATCGCTATCAGGCGGTGAGCTACTTCAGGGCCAGGCCCAAGGAGCGCGAAGCCTATCCCTTCACCGTGTCGCGCCACGGCAGCCGCTGGTATCTTTCGGCGAAAGTGCCGGCGCAGTTCGGCGGGCATTTCACCATTGGCGGGTTTGAACTCACCGACAAGCATGAACTGGTGGTGTACAACCTCGACCTGGAACAGATCAAGCAGGCCCTGGGACAGAACGTTTTGAGCGGCGAGAGCTTTCAGACCGACGACGGCGATGGCGTGTTGATCAACAGTCAGATGGACCAGGTGTCCGCCTACCTCGACGATCCGGCCAATTCCGATGTGTTCGTCGAAGTGGTGCGTTACCAGCGCCAGGCCAAAGCCAAGTAAACCAGCACAGAAGATTTCTACGGGAGTTTCGGGTGGACGATTACCAGCAGTCGATACGCATTTTGTCCGATCGCATTGTGCTGGCACAGACGCCGATTCGCGTCCTCGATGCGGTCAAATGGGACGACAACATCCGCAAGGGTTTCCTGAAGGCCAAGGGCAAGGAAATGCCGGCGGTGGACCGCGACTACTACCTCAACCGTCCGTTGGCTTTCGATTCCAGCAAGGTGAAGCTGGAGTTCCAGAACATCGAGCGCGACATCACCCGCCAGCTGGGGCAGTTCAACCCGGTCGGGCAGATCATGCGCCGCATGTGCAAGGAATACCGCATGGTGGTGCGCATGCTCGAAGCGCGCGGCACCGAGGATTTCGGCCTGATTTCCCAGGAGTTGTATGGCGCTGCGTCCGACGCGTTCCATGCCGGCGACCCGACGTTATCCGACCTGGGCATGATGTTGTCCGAATACCTGAACAACATCGACGGTCGTGGCGACCTCAAGGATGAACCGAAGACGCTGACGGCCAAGGATGCGGTCGACATGTTGCAGCATCGCCTGAACAAGGTGTTTGGCGAAGCCGAGGAAACCATCCGGGTGTTCGAATCCGACGGGATCGTCGCCGATGCGGCGGCCGGCGCCGACTACATCAAGATCCGCTCCGACGCGATGTTCAACCAACGCGACGTGCGCGCCCTGGAGGTTCACGAAGGGCTGGTGCACGTGGGCACCACGCTCAACGGCCTGAACCAGCCGATCTGCACCTTCCTGTCCAAGGGCCCGCCGTCGTCGACGGTGACCCAGGAAGGCCTGGCGATCCTGATGGAAATCATCACCTTCGCCTCCTATCCGAGTCGCCTGCGCAAACTGACCAACCGCACTCGCGCCATTCACATGGTGGAAGAGGGCGCGGACTTCCTGCAGGTGTTCGAGTTCTTCCGCGAACAAGGTTTCGAAATGCCCGAGAGCTACAGCAACGCCAGTCGCGTTTTCCGCGGCTCGGTGCCGACAGGTCTGCCCTTTACCAAAGACTTGTCCTACCTCAAGGGCTTCATCATGATTTACAACTACATTCAACTGGCGGTGCGCAAAGGCAAGCTGGAGCAGATACCGCTGCTGTTCTGTGGCAAGACCACCCTGGAAGACATGCGCACCTTGCGCCTGCTGGTGGACGAAGGGTTGGTGGTACCACCCAAATACCTGCCGGAGCAGTTCCGGGACATGAACGCGTTGTCGGCGTGGATGTGCTTCTCCAACTTCCTCAACCACCTGAGCCTGGACCGGATCGAGGCGGATTACTCCAATATCCTTTAATCACGACACCTTCTGTAGGAGCTGGCTTGCCAGCGAAGAACGATAACGCGGTGCGGCAGGTAAACCGCGTTACGGCGTTCGCTGGCAAGCCAGCTCCTACAGAGTCAGATATTCACATATATCGCGAGGTTTCAACGGATGAGAATCCTCGGCATCTTCTGCCTTCTCCTGGCGCTGAGCGGTTGCAGCTCCCTGCTGTTCTACCCCGAGCCCGGCCAACTGTTCACCCCGGAAAAAGCCAAGCTCGAATACCGCGAGGTCACCCTGACCACCGCCGACGGCCTCAAGCTGAACGCCTGGTGGCTGCCGGCGAAAAAGGGTGTCGAGGTCAAGGGCACCGTCCTGCACCTGCACGGCAACGGCGGCAACCTGCCTATGCACCTGGGCGGCAGCTGGTGGTTGCCCAAGGAGGGTTATCAGGTACTGCTGGTGGACTACCGCGGTTACGGCTTGTCCGAGGGCGAGCCGAGCCTGCCGGCGATCTATCAGGACATCGACGCCGCGTTCAAATGGCTCGACCAGGCCCCCGAGGTCAAGGGCAAGCCGCTGATCCTGCTGGGCCAAAGCCTCGGTGGGGCGATGGCCGTTCACTACCTGGTGCAACACCCCGAGCGGCAAAAACAGCTCAAGGCGTTTGTGCTCGATGGCGTACCCGCCAGCTACCGCAGCGTCGGTCGCTATGCGCTGAGCAATTCATGGGTGTTCTGGACGTTCCAGGTGCCGCTGTCCTGGCTGGTGCCGGATGGCGACAGCGCGATCAATTCCATGGCGCAGCTCAACGGCGTGCCGAAACTGATCTATCACAGCATCGACGATCCGATCGTGCCTCTTTCCAACGGCATCCGTCTGTATCAAGCTGCGCCGCCGCCGAGAGTGCTGCAACTGACCCGAGGCGGTCACGTGCAGACATTCGCCGACCCGGTGTGGCGCAAGGTCATGCTGCGTTTTCTTGAAGACCCGCAGCATTTCAACGGCCTGCGCCGCCTGGGCGAAATCCCCAATTACCCGGCGCCCGAACCTTCTGAAAATGAACCACCAGAGAGCCCGCAATGAGTGAAGAACGCAACGCCATCCCGCTGATCATCACCGGTATCTGCAGCATCCTGGGCACCGTCGCTGCCTTGTGGTGGTACGGCTACCTGCACTTCGCCAAGCCAGAGGATGCGTTGCTGCTCAACGAATTCACCATGCTCAAGACCGTGCCCGGCGAAGACTACAAAGTCTCCCTGGAACCGGCGGCGCAAGTGGCGCAGTGCATAGATGGGGTGTTGGTATTGTTCGACACCGAGCAGAAAGGCCTGACCGGGGTGTTGGTGAACGAGCGGAAAAAAGCCGTGCGTTGCATGGGGCAGGAAACCCCGCAGAAGCTGGAACAATAAACCGAGATCAAATGTGGGAGCGGGCTTGCTCGCGAAGGTGGTGTGTCAGTCAACATTTCTGTTGAATGTGAAACCGCCTTCGCGAGCAAGCCCGCTCCCACATTTAGTTTTGCATATAGCCAATTACTGAGTGTTGGCACTCACCGCCGAACGCGGGATCACCGGCTGGTTGTCATTGGAAATCGTCACTTCCACCCGGCGGTTCTGCGCCCGGCCCGAAGTACTGGTGTTATCCGCCACCGGGTATTCCTTGCCATAACCCTGAGCGACGATGCGGGTCGGGTCGACACCCATCTTCACCAGTGCCATGCGCACGGAGCCCGCGCGGCGTTCCGACAACGACTGGTTGTGCGAGGCGGTACCGGTACTGTCGGTGTAGCCCTCGACAATCGCCTTGCGATCCGGGTTGTCCCGCAGGTACTGCGCCAGTTTGTTGATGTTCACCAGACCGTTGGATTTCAGCTCGGCCTTGTCGGTGGCGAACAGCACATCACCGAAGGTCACCAGCGTGCCGCGATCGGTCTGCTTGGCGTTGAGGCTGTCCTTCAGCTGTTTGATCTGCTGGTCGCGGGCGTCCAGACGGGCCTGGGCCCGTTGCGCGGAAGCGTTTTTCAGGTTGGCTTCGGCGGTGCGCAGGACGATGGTCTGTTTCGCCACTTCGACGCGCTGGTTGGTCAGGTAGGCCAACTGGTCGACCTTGGCCGCGTCTTCCTTGTCCAGATAAGCCTTGTCGGCTTTGTCCAGGTAATCGCTGGCTTCCTTGGTTTCCAGCGCCGCGACTTTGCTCGCCTGCGGGTTGGCTTGCAGGCCAGCATAGTTGGTGCGGGCCTGTTCAAGGCTGGGGTTCGGTGGCGTGGAGCACGCAGCCAGGGCGACGCTTGCGGCCAGCAGGGCAGGGATCATCACGTGTTTGTAATTCATGCTTTTGGAAATCATGGTTTCGTCCTTTTAGTCGAAAAGAAATACGTCGGGCCGCGCCGTTACTGAACGGTGCGCTGGCTTTCCTGACGCAGTTCCTGAACTCCTTTCTGAGAGTCCTTCACAGTCTGTTCGGCTTTCATCGCCTGGGCTTTGCGCTCGGCGACGCGAGCATCCCACTCAGCCTGTTCGGCCAGGGTCCTGGCTTGATCGTACTTTTTGTCATGCATGGCAATTTCGGCTTGCTTGAGCTTGTCCTGGGCAGCCTTCATTTCCACCGCAGCGAATTCGGTACCACCGGCGCTGACGGCATCGTTGACCGCGGATTCGGTGACGGCAAATTGCTCGCTGGGTGGGTTACCGGCGCAACCGGCCAATACCAGGCTGCCGCCGATCGCCAGTGCCGCCATTTTCAGGCTGTGCAGGGAAGAGGATTTGCCAGTTCGGGTTTTCATCGTTTTCAACTCCATGGGGCTAACTCCTGAGAAACGTGAACATCCATCCTGGGCAAGGAGCCGTGAGCTACCGTTTTGGGGGCGTTTTGATACGGCCGTCCCAGGCGTGGTTACTGGGTTGACCCAAGGCGTTTTTTG
Organism: Pseudomonas sp. YuFO20; assembly: GCF_035064975.1. Taxonomy (NCBI): domain Bacteria; kingdom Pseudomonadati; phylum Pseudomonadota; class Gammaproteobacteria; order Pseudomonadales; family Pseudomonadaceae; genus Pseudomonas; species Pseudomonas sp. YuFO20. The sequence goes on along the minus strand of NZ_JAXDEO010000041.1, from coordinate 55,753 downwards.
AAAGTTCAGAGAAATTAGCCTGCTACCGAAAAAAACTTCGATTCAGTGGACAGGGCTCTATATCGAGGAGTGCGGCGATGAACATGGCTGTTCACGCCCCCTCGAAGGGGGCGCGAGCAGCGTTTTTCAGAAGGGGATGAATGCGGGGAAGTCAGTGTTTCTGCTTGTCGTTACCGGTCGACAAGTCGTGCAGATGACGACGGGACAACGCTAGAAAACGTGGGGTAGGGCCGATGTCTTCGTACAGCGGATCGCCTTCTTCATCCGTGGCGACCACGGTCGAACCTTTCACGTAGGGAAAGCTTTTTTCCAGCTCTTCCAGGGCGGCCCCGATCAGTTCGCCCAACAGTTCTTCGGGGCTGCGCTTGGGGTACATTTCGATGATCGCCGCAAGCCGTGCGGCAGCCTCCACGTCCAGATGAATCGAATAGCCTGTATCGGTCAGGCGACCTTTGGCGTTTTCTTCCCAGTGGTTGGCAAGCTCGCGGATTTTCATAATGACCTCATTGCGCTCCTGCTCCAGGCAGGCGGGGAATGTCCGGCAGGCGCCGGCGACAGCCGTTGTACGGCTTACTCTTGAGACTAGCTTCAACGCCAAAGGTTTACAGGCCCTTCGTCGTCTTGCTTGTAAGAACCGGTCTGGAGCGGCACTCTTAAGGTTCCTGGTCGACCGGATTTTTCCCTGGAGAACTGTTGATGACCGATATTGATGCACGCTTGCGCGAAGACGTTCACCTGCTGGGTGAGTTGTTGGGCAATACCATTCGTGAACAGTACGGGGACGGCTTTCTCGACAAGATCGAGCAGATCCGCAAGGGCGCCAAGGCGGACCGCCGCGGCTCCATGGACGCCGAACTGAGCACCAGCCTCAACCAGTTGACGGAGGACGAATTGCTGCCGGTGGCGCGGGCCTTCAACCAGTTTCTCAACCTGGCCAACATCGCGGAGCAGTACCAGCTGATTCACCGTCGCGAAGAATCCCAGGCCGCGCCCTTCGAAGCGCGGGTGCTGCCGGAGTTGCTCGCCCGCCTGCGCGCCGAAGGTCATGGCGCCGAGGCCCTGGCCCGGCAACTGGGTCGGCTGGAAATCGAACTGGTGCTGACCGCGCACCCGACCGAAGTCGCGCGCCGCACGCTGATCCAGAAATACGACGCCATCGCCGCGCAACTGGCAGCCCAGGACCATCGCGACCTGACCAGTGCCGAGCGCGAGCAGATCAAGTCGACCTTGCAGCGCCTGATCGCCGAAGCCTGGCACACCGAAGAAATTCGCCGCACGCGCCCGACGCCGGTCGACGAAGCCAAATGGGGCTTCGCGGTGATCGAGCATTCGCTGTGGCAAGCGATCCCCAATTACCTGCGCAAGGCCGACCAGGCCCTGCACGCTGCCACCGGCCTGCGTTTGCCACTGCAAGCCGCACCGATTCGCTTTGCCTCGTGGATGGGCGGCGACCGCGACGGCAATCCGAACGTGACGGCGGCGGTGACCCGGGAAGTGCTGCTGCTGGCGCGCTGGATGGCGGCCGATCTGTACCTGCGCGATGTCGATCATCTGGCTGCCGAGTTGTCGATGCAGCAGGCCAGTGAAGAACTGAGGGCCAAGGCAGGCGACAGCGCCGAACCTTATCGCGCGGTGCTCAAACAGCTACGCGAACGCCTGCGGGCGACGAGAAACTGGGCGCACACCGCGTTGTCGACCCCGACGCCGGCACCGGCCGATGTGTTGCAGAACAACCGCGAGCTGCTCGACCCGCTGGAGTTGTGCTACCACTCGCTGCATGAGTGCGGCATGGGCGTGATTGCCGACGGTCCGTTGCTCGATTGCCTGCGCCGGGCAGTGACCTTCGGCCTGTTCCTGGTGCGCCTCGATGTGCGTCAGGACTCGTCGCGCCACACCGCGGCCATGACCGAAATCACTGACTACCTTGGCCTGGGTCGCTATGAGGACTGGAGCGAAGAAGAGCGCATCACCTTCCTGACGCGCGAACAGAATAACCGCCGGCCCTTGCTGCCGGCCCACTACAAGCCCTCGGCCGACACCGCCGAAGTGCTCGCGACCTGCCGGGAAATCGCCGCTGCGCCAGGGGCGTCGCTGGGTTCCTACGTGATCTCCATGGCCGGTGCCGCTTCCGATGTGCTGGCCGTGCAGCTGTTGCTCAAAGAGTCCGGGGTGCTGCGGCCGATGCGCGTGGTGCCGCTGTTCGAAACCCTGGCCGACCTCGACAACGCCGGCCCGGTGATCGAGAAGCTGTTGCTGCTGCCGGGTTATCGCTCGCGCCTGCAAGGCCCGCAGGAAGTGATGATCGGTTATTCCGACTAGGCCAAGGACGCCGGGACCACCGCCGCCGCCTGGGCACAATACCGGGCGCAGGAGCGGCTGGTGGATATCTGCCGCGAACAGCAAGTGGAACTGCTGTTGTTCCATGGTCGCGGTGGCACCGTGGGGCGTGGTGGCGGCCCGGCCCACGCGGCGATCCTGTCGCAGCCACCCGGTTCGGTTGCTGGACGTTTCCGCACCACCGAGCAGGGAGAAATGATTCGTTTCAAATTTGGCCTGCCGGACATCGCCGAGCAAAACCTCAACCTGTACCTGGCCGCGGTACTCGAGGCGACCTTGCTGCCGCCACCACCGCCAACGCCTGAGTGGCGCCACTTGATGGACGAATTGGCCGCCGACGGAGTCAGCGCCTACCGCGCCGTGGTGCGGGAAAATCCGCAGTTCGTGGAATATTTCCGCCAGTCCACCCCGGAACAGGAACTGGGGCGCCTGCCGCTGGGCAGTCGTCCGGCGAAGCGCCGCGCTGGCGGGATCGAAAGCCTGCGGGCCATCCCGTGGATCTTCGGCTGGACCCAGACCCGCCTGATGCTGCCGGCCTGGCTCGGCTGGGAAGCGGCCCTGAGCAAGGCGCTGGAGCGCGGTGAAGGCGAACTGCTTGCGCAGATGCGTGAGCAATGGCCGTTCTTCCGCACCCGCATCGACATGCTGGAAATGGTCCTGGCCAAGGCCGACGCGGATATCGCGCGGTCTTACGATGAGCGGCTGGTCGAACCGGACTTGCTGCCGTTGGGCGCGCACTTACGCGACCTATTGTCGCAGGCATGCACCATCGTTCTCGGGCTGACCGGTCAGTCGCAGCTGCTGGCACATAGCCCAGCCACCCTTGAATTCATCCGCTTGCGCAACACGTACCTCGACCCGCTTCATCTATTGCAGGCCGAGTTGCTGGCACGCTCGCGGCAACGTGATGTGGCACAGGATAGCCCGGTAGAACAGGCGTTGCTGGTGTCTGTGGCGGGGATTGCCGCCGGTTTGCGCAATACCGGCTAAGGTTTTTTGTCGTGCTTTGGAGCATCCGGCGCGAGCGTCGGATGTGCTTCGATAGCGGGTGCAAAAGTGCTGCCAAGCGACAGTTAATGATGGGGTTGCGACTTGGGGAACCGGGTTACAGGGTCACGACAGACAGCGGTTTCTCCGACTTTTGGCGGCTTGTGTGGGCGCAGCCTGCTGTGTATCTTGAGCAGCCTTTGGCCGTTTGGGCGGTCACGACCCTATTTTTGAGATTGGCCCCACGAGGCGAATCTGACGTTATCTAAATAAAAAATTGAGGAGCACATCGATGCGCGTCATTCTGCTGGGAGCTCCCGGGGCCGGTAAAGGTACTCAGGCTAAGTTCATCACCGAAAAATTCGGCATTCCACAAATCTCCACGGGCGACATGCTGCGCGCCGCGGTCAAGGCCGGCACCGAGCTGGGCATCAAGGCCAAGAGCATCATGGATGCCGGCGGCCTGGTGTCCGATGACTTGATCATCGCCCTGGTCAAGGACCGTATCGCCCAGCCCGACTGCGCCAACGGTTTCCTGTTCGACGGCTTCCCGCGCACCATTCCCCAGGCTGAAGCCCTGGTGACTGCTGGCGTCGAGCTGGATGCGGTGGTTGAAATCGCCGTTGAAGACGAAGAGATCGTGCAACGTATCGCCGGTCGCCGTGTTCACGAGGCCAGCGGCCGCGTTTACCACATCGTCTACAACCCGCCGAAAGTTGCCGGCAAGGACGACATCACTGGCGAAGAGCTGGTGCAGCGCAAGGACGACACCGAAGAAACCGTGCGTCATCGCCTGTCGGTCTACCATTCGCAGACCAAGCCGCTGGTGGCCTTCTACCAGGAGCTGTCGGCTGCCAATGGCAAGCCGAAGTACAGCCATATCGAAGGCGTCGGTTCGGTTGAAGCAATCACCGCCAAGGTGCTTGCAGCCCTGAGCTGAAAAATCGCTTGATCTTCTACGGCCCGCTTGCGGGCCGTAGTTGTTTATACTGACGCACTTTTTTCCGATCACTCTTGTGGATACATCGATGAGCACCTTGCTGGCCCTGGACACCGCGACTGAAGCTTGCTCCGTTGCCTTGCTGCATGACGGCAAAGTGACGAGCCATTACGAGGTGATTCCGCGCCTGCATGCACAGAAGCTGCTGCCGATGATCCAGCAGTTGCTCGCCGATGCCGGCACCACCCTGCAAGCGGTCGACGCCATCGCCTTCGGTCGCGGGCCGGGCGCGTTCACCGGCGTGCGCATTGCCATCGGTGTGGTGCAAGGCCTGGCGTTTGCGCTCGATCGCCCTGTGTTGCCAGTGTCGAACCTGGCCGTGCTGGCCCAACGCGCCTATCGCGAGCATGGTGTGAGCCAGGTCGCGGCGGCCATCGATGCGCGCATGGACGAGGTGTATTGGGGCTGCTACCGCGAGACGGCGGGGGAGATGCGCCTGGTCGGTGCTGAAGCGGTATTGCCACCGGAGTCGGCTGCCTTGCCGGCCGATGCCAGTGGCCAGTGGTTCGGTGCAGGCACCGGCTGGGGTTATGCCGAGCGCATCGCTGTCGAGCTGAGTGGCCAGGATGCGGGCATGCTACCCCATGCAGAAGATTTGCTGACCCTGGCGCGGTTTGCCTGGGCGCGGGGCGAGGCGATCGTGGCGGATGAGGCGCAGCCGGTTTATTTGCGGGACAAGGTAGCGACGCCGAAGGCGCGTTAATACTCGAAACCGTGTCGTCCCATTCGCGAGCAAGCCCGCTCCCACAGGTTCTCCACCACCCTGTGGGAGTGGGCTTGCTCCCACAGGATCTCCGCTAACCCTGTGGGAGCGGGCTTGCTCGCGAAGGCGATCTATCTGACAAAGCCAATCGTCAGTTTGTAACCCCAGCTTTTAAACCTTTTGCCTTTTATGTGTTCTAGTTATCACTAGGCGGTTTTCGATGTGGCCTGGGTGCCACTAGACTGCCATTACTGATACCGAGCATGCACCTATGCGTATAGACGGCGTTTCCTCTCAGTCCTACCCCATCAAGCGCAAGCCTCGCAAAGACCAGGTAGTGCATGACGAGTCCGTCGATATCGAGGGTGAGCTGGAGTTTGCCAGCGAAGAACAACTGGCTTCCCGTGCCGCCAAGGCCGCCGCGCAAAAGCTCAGCAATCTTCCCGCCCGTCAGCAGGACATGCTTTATCACCGCGCGATGAGCAAGAGCGTGGCAACGGCGCTGGCCAGTTACCTGAGCACCGCCAGTTTCGTCGATTGGGATGCGCAAGTGCTGGGCCTCGACCTGTACATCTGATGCTGCCTTACTACCTCGGTTGTCCGTCCTGGAGTGAAAACGCCTGGCGCGATTACCTGTACCCGCCTGCGGCCAAACCCGCCGATTTTCTCAATCTCTATGCGCAAGTGTTCAATGCCGTGGAAGGCAATACGACCTTCTACGCCAGTCCCGCTGCCAGCACGGTTCAGCGTTGGGCCGAGGCCATGCCCGGACACTTTCGCTTCACCGCGAAGTTTCCCCGCGAGATCAGCCACGGCGGTGACCTGCGCGAACAACTGACCGCCGCCGAAACCTTCACCCAGCTACTCAGCCCCCTCGGTGAGCGGGTGTCCCCACTGTGGTTGCAGTTGTCGAAGAGCTTCACACCACAACGCTTGCCGGAGCTGGCCGGATTTATCGATGGGCTGCAGCGGCCATTGGCGGTGGAAGTGCGCCATGACGACTTTTTCGCCAAGGGTGACAGCGAGCGCGAACTCAATCGCCTTCTACTCGATCGCGGCGTCGAACGTATCTGCCTCGATCCCCGTGCGCTGTTCAGCTGTACCTCGACCGAGCCCTCGGTGCTTCACGCCCAATCGAAGAAACCCCGGGTGCCACCACGCCCGGCAGTGTTCACGCAATTTCCGCAGGTACGTTTCATCGGTCATCCGCAGCTTGAAGCCAACGATCTGTTCCTGGAGCCGTGGGTGGAAAAAATCGCCCTGTGGATCGAAGAGGGCCGTACGCCCTACATCTTCCTGCACACCGCCGACAACGTGCTCGCGGCGAAACTGGCGCAACGTTTTCACACACGCCTGATGTTGCGACTGCCTGGCTTGCCGGCGCTGCCTGAGCTATACAGAGAGCCCGCGACCGAGCAACTTGGCTTGCTCTGACAGCGGACTCGTTTCCCTGCACAGGAGCCTGCCAATGGATGCGCAAACCCTTCGAGCCCAAGCGTTCAGAGTCCTGCACGAACGCCAAGGGGCTTTTGTGATTCCCAATCCGTGGGACGCCGGCTCGGCGAAAATGCTCGCCAGCCTGGGTTTCGAGGCGCTGGCGACCACCAGCGCCGGGTACGCTTTTTCCCAGGGCCGCCCCGATGGCGGCCTGACGCTGGACGACACCCTGGCCAACGTCCGGGCGATTGTGGCCGCCACCGACCTGCCGGTCGCGGTCGATCTGGAAAACGGCTTTGCCGATGATCCCGCCGAGTGCGCACAAAGCATTCTGGCAGCCGCGGCCGCCGGTGCCGTCGGCGGTTCGATCGAAGACTTCACCGGCCGTGCAGAGGGGCCGATTTACTGCTTCGAACATGCCGTGGCGCGTATCGAGGCTGCCGTCGCTGCCGCCCGCAGCTTGCCCTTCGCGTTTACGCTGACAGCCCGGGCCGAGAATTACCTGCATGGCAATCCGGATCTGGCCGACACCATTCGCCGCTTGCAGGCGTTCGCCGAAGCCGGCGCCGACGTGTTGTATGCGCCAGGGTTGCGCAGCGCTGAAGAGGTATTGGCCGTGGTCCGCGCCGTGGCACCGAAGCCGGTCAACGTGTTGATGTCCGGCGGCTTGAAGCTGACGGTCGAGCAACTGGGCGAAATGGGCGTCAAGCGCATCAGTGTCGGCTCGGCGCTGGCCCTGGCGGCGTTAGGCGAGTTCTATCGCGCCGCCGAGGAGATCAAGACGTCGGGCACGTTCGGCTTCACGACGCGCTCCATGCCGTATGCCCAGGCCAATCAGTTTTTCAAAGGCTGACGATGCGGTTTCGCGGGTGGCTTTTGCTGTTGATCATTGCAGCGGCGGGAGTGGGCGTCTGGCGCGGCTGGATCTCCCTGCCGCCACAGTGGAATCCCTGGGCGCCGCTCGATGTGAAAGCTGAGCCTAACCTTCTGACCCGCTACAAACTGATGCGTCTGCGTGATGATCCGCAGCTGTGCGACCAGGCGTTGAGCAGCTCCGGTTTGCGCGTGACCCGTCAGGCCGATAGCCCGGACGCCAAATGTCCGCTGACCGATACCCTGCGTGTCCAGGGCAGTGACGTGGCCCTGAGCAGCAGTTTCCTCGCCAGTTGCCGCTTGGCGGTGTCGTTCGCCCTGTTCGAGCATCACGCGCTGCAACCCGCGGCGCAGGCGGTCTATGGGCAAGCCGTCACGCGGGTCGATCATCTCGGCAGCTTTGCCTGTCGCAATGTCTACAGTCGCGAGAATGGCAGGCGTAGCCAGCATGCGTCGGCCAATGCCCTGGATATCGCCGGATTTCGCCTGGCTGACGGTCGGACCATCAGCGTGCTCAAGGATTGGCCGAAGAGTAACCAGGACGCCGCGTTTCTAAGGCAGGTCCGCGATGGCGCCTGTGGCCTGTTCAGTGTGGTGTTGAGCCCGGATTACAACGCCGCCCATCGCAATCACTTTCATGTGGATGTCGGGCCGTGGTGGGTCTGTCGTTGAGGCTCAGGCGGCCAGGCGCAGGTTCTGCAGCACGATCGGGCGCGCCCAGCGGCTATCGAAATCGAGCTGTTTCTGTTGCTCCACCATCTCTTCGGGCGAGAATGGCGGGAAGGGCTTGTCCAGCAGCTCGAGTTCGAACTCGGCGATGGGCAGGTGCAGCGCCCGCGGTTGCGGCGCCGGGCCAGTTTCTGGCAACGGTTGGCCGGCGGTGAGCACGATCGGGCGCACCCAGCCGCTCTCGAAGTCCTGCTGTTTTTGCTGGGCAACGATTTCTTCAGGCGGGAAGGGCGGGAACGGCTTGTCGGCCAGGTCCATTTCGAATTCGGCAATCGGCAGGAACAGCGGCTCGGGCGGGCGGACTTCGGTGTCCTTCACGTCGCATTCGCGCTGGGAAACGATGTGGGCCAGCAGGTCGCTGCCTACGGTGGGCTCAACCGGGCTGTCGAGATCGACCGGTGGAAAATTCAACGATTCAGGCAGCACTGCTTCACCCGACTGATCGGCCAGCGCACGGGCAAAGAAATCCTGCCAGAGGTGACTGACGCCGCTCAGCGCCTGGGTGTTGCGCAGGTTGTAATCGCCGTAGGGCGAGATAAAACCTGTGATTGTGGGTTGAATGTCTGACATTTCTCTCGGTCGACGCTCAGCTCTGGCAAAATGCTCGATAGTTTTGTTATCGGCCGTTTTTGCCGATCATTAATTTTTTGAGCGTGTTTTCCGATGATTGATCAACCAGCGGCCTGCCGCATCCATGTCGAGGCGCTGGGTGCGGCCTTCGAGCCCCAGGCCGAGCAATGGGCCGAGCGCCTGGGCCTGCCGCTGCAAGTGGCGGACGGCGAGTTCGCGTTGCAGGTGGGTGACCAGGGTTTGCAGCTGCAACAGCTGGGGCCGGACGCGCCCGGCCCGGTGCGGGTGGATTTCGTCGAGGGTGGCGCGGCGCATCGCCGGTTGTACGGTGGCGGTAGCGGGCAGATGATCGCCAAGGCCGTCGGTATCGCCCAGGGCGTTCGCCCGCGCGTGCTGGATGCCACCGCCGGGCTGGGCAAGGATGCGTTCGTGCTGGCGAGCCTGGGCTGCGAGATGAGCCTGATCGAGCGTCAGCCCTTGATCGGTGCCTTGCTCGAAGATGGCCTGGCCCGGGGCGCGGAAGATTTCGACGTGGCGCCCATCGTGGCGCGCATGCGCTTGCTCAAGGGCAACTCGATCGAGGTGATGCGCAATTGGGAGGGGGAGCCGCCGCAGGTGATCTACCTCGACCCGATGTTCCCCCATCGTGAGAAAACCGCCCTGGTGAAGAAGGAAATGCGCCTGTTCCGGCCGCTGGTGGGGGATGATCCGGATGCGCCGGCCTTGCTCGAAGCGGCGTTGGCGCTGGCCACCCACCGGGTGGTGGTGAAGCGCCCGCGCAAGGCGCCGTGCATTGAAGGGCCGAAGCCGAGTCATGCGCTGGATGGCAAATCCAGCCGGTATGACATCTATCCGAAGAAGGCGCTCAAGCCGTAAGACCGAGTCGCCTGCTTCGCGAGCAAGCCCGCTCCCACAGGGAATTGTGTAACGCCTCGAACCCCTGTGGGAGCGGGCTTGCTCGCGAATACGCCGGCACAATCACTACAAATCCATCAGGCTCACTCAGGCCGATAAGCCCGCATGAACAACCCCACCACTTCCTGCACATGGCTCTCCGCCGCATCGCCGGTCAACGGCTCGCCGCAACCGTAAAGCAACCGAAAATTCGCCGCGCCCTTGAGCAGGCAGAAGAAGTGCTCCGCTGCGTTGCGCGGTTTATCGATGCTCAGCACGCCACTTTCGTCGATCCGCGCCAGCAACCGCTCCATGCCGTGCAGCATGCGCTGTGGCCCGGCCTCGAAGAAGATCAGCGAGAGTTTCGGGTCCTGGCTGCCCAGGGCCATGATCAACCGGTGCAGGTTCACCGACTCGTCGCTGTTGATCAGTTGGTGAAAGCCGCGGGCGATGTTCAGCAGCACCGTTTGCACTGCCACGCCTTCGGGCAATTCAAAGAACAGCGACGGCAATTGCTCCTCGCACTTGGCCACCACGGCAGCGGAGAACAGCGTCTCCTTGTCGTTGAAGTGGCTGTAGACCGTCAGCTTCGACACCCCGGCCTGCGCAGCGACTGCATCCATGCTGGTGTTGGCATAACCCTTGGTCAGAAACAGCGTTTTCGCTGCATCGAGGATCGCCTGGCGCTTGGCCAGATCCTTGGGGCGGCCTGGGCCATTGGGTGCTGAAAGATTGTTCGGCATATTCGCTTTTATTACTGGACTGGTGAGTTTGCTATTAATAACATACTCGTCAGTATAATTATTCCAAGCACCATTGGCGAAAGGTCCTTCACCATGTTCCGCTATGCCTTGCCCCTCGCGTTGCCAGTCAGCCTGGCGTTCTTATTGACCGCGTGTGGTCACGAGGAGGCGCCCGTGGCCAGCGTGCGCCCGGCCATGGTGGTCCAGCCAGAGCCTTCGGCCCAGGCGATGGAAAGTTATCCCGGTGAAGTGCGCGCCCGTTTTGAACCGGACCTGGCGTTCCGCATTGGCGGCAAAGTCAGCCGACGACTGGTCGACGAAGGGCAGCGGGTCAAGGCCGATCAACCACTGGCAGAACTCGACCCCCAGGACGTGCGCCTGCAACTGGAAGCCACCCGTGCCCAGGTCGCGGCCGCCGAAGCCAATTTGAACATGGTGCGCGCCGAGCGTGATCGCTACAAAACGCTGATGGAGCGCCAGCTGGTCAGCCGCTCGCAGTACGACAATCACGAAAACCTGTACCGCTCCGGTGAAGCGCGCCTTAAACAGATCAAGGCCGAATTCAACGTCTCGACCAACCAGGCCAGTTACGCGGTATTGCGCGCGCCGCAGGATGGCATCGTTGCCAAGCGTGCGGTGGAAGTCGGGCAAGTGGTCGCGGCCGGGCAAACAGTGTTCACCCTGGCCACCGATGGCGAGCGTGAAGTGTTGATCAGCCTGCCGGAGCAGAGCTTCGGCCGCTTCAAGGTCGGCCAGCCGGTGGCGGTGGAGTTGTGGACGCAACCGGATCAACGCTTCGCCGGACACATCCGCGAGCTGTCGCCGGCCGCTGATCCCAAGTCCCGCACCTTCGCCGCACGTATCGCCTTCAATGCCGGCAAGGTGCCGGCCGAACTCGGCCAGAGCGCCCGTGTCTTCGTGCAGACGGCCGAAGCCGTGGCGTTGTCGGTGCCACTGTCGGCGCTGACTGCGGAAAACGGCGTGACCTACGTCTGGGTCGTCAGCGCCAACAACACCTTGAAGAAGACCCCGGTGCGGGTCGGCGCCTTCGGTGAGAAAACCGTTCCGGTGCTTGAAGGCCTCAATGCCAGCGACTGGGTGGTGGCCGCCGGCGTCCATGTGCTTCTCGACGGGCAGGCCGTACGCCCGGTGGATCGCTCCAACCGCGTGGTCAATCTGGCGGACAAGGAGTAATCCCCGATGGGTTTCAATCTTTCCGCCTGGGCACTGCGCAATCGCCAGATCGTACTGTTCCTGATGCTCTTGCTGGCGATCGTCGGCGCATTGTCCTACACCAAGCTGGGTCAAAGCGAAGACCCGCCCTTCACCTTCAAGGCCATGGTGATCCGCACCAACTGGCCGGGAGCGACCGCGCAGGAAGTCTCGCGCCAGGTCACCGAACGCATTGAAAAGAAGCTGATGGAAACCGGCGAGTACGAGCGCATCGTGTCGTTCTCCCGCCCCGGTGAATCCCAGGTAACCTTCATCGCCCGTGACTCCATGCACTCGGTGGATATCCCGGAACTCTGGTATCAGGTGCGCAAGAAGGTCAGCGACATTCGTCATACCCTGCCGCCGGGTATCCAGGGGCCGTTCTTCAACGATGAATTCGGCACCACCTTCGGCAATATCTACGCACTGACCGGCGAAGGTTTCGATTACGCCGTGCTCAAGGACTACGCCGACCGCATCCAGATCCAGCTGCAGCGGGTCAAGGATGTAGGCAAGGTCGACCTGCTCGGTTTGCAGGACGAGAAGATCTGGATCGAGCTGTCCAACGTCAAGCTCGCCACCCTCGGGCTGCCCTTGGCGGCGGTGCAACAAGCCCTTGAAGAACAGAATGCGGTGTCCACCGCGGGGTTCTTTGAAACCACCAGCGAGCGATTGCAGCTACGGGTCTCGGGGAATTTTCAGACGGTAGAGGAGATCAAGAACTTCCCGATTCGCGTCGGCGATCGGACGTTCCGCATCTCGGATGTCGCGAACGTGCGTCGCGGGTTCAACGATCCACCGGCTCCGCGCATGCGCTTCATGGCTGAAGACGCCATCGGCCTGGCGGTGGCGATGAAGGACGGTGGTGACATCCTGGTGCTGGGCAAGGCCCTGGAAATCGAGTTTGCCCGTATCCAGAAGAATCTCCCGGCCGGCATGCAATTGCGCAAGGTCTCCGACCAACCGGCCGCGGTGAAAACCGGGGTCGGCGAGTTCGTCCAGGTGTTGGTCGAAGCGCTGGCCATCGTGTTGCTGGTGAGCTTCTTCTCCCTCGGTGTGCGCACCGGCATGGTGGTGGCCCTGGCCATTCCGCTGGTGCTGGCGATGACGTTCGCCTGCATGTATTACCTGGGGATTGGCCTGCACAAGATTTCCCTCGGCGCACTGGTGCTGGCGCTGGGCTTGCTGGTGGACGACGCCATCATCGCCGTGGAAATGATGGCGATCAAAATGGAGCAGGGCTTCGACCGGATCAAGGCGGCGAGCTATGCCTGGACCAGTACCGCCTTCCCGATGCTCACCGGCACGCTGATCACCGCCGCCGGCTTCCTGCCGATCGCCACCGCGCAATCGGGTACCGGCGAATACACCCGTTCGATCTTCGAAGTGGTGACCATTGCGCTGCTGGCATCCTGGGTGGCGGCGGTGCTCTTCGTGCCGTACCTGGGGGAAAAACTCCTGCCGGACCTGGCGAAAATTCATGCAGCCAAACACGGAGCCGGCCAACCCGATCCTTACGCTACGCCGTTTTATCAGCGCGTTCGGCGTCTGGTGGAATGGTGCGTGCGCTGGCGTAAAACCGTGATCACCGCGACCGTGGTGCTGTTCATTGCCTCCATCGTGCTGTTCCGCTTCGTGCCGCAACAGTTCTTCCCGGCCTCCGGCCGTCTGGAGTTGATGGTCGACCTGAAGCTGGCCGAAGGCGCATCCCTGAGCAATACGGCCGAAGAGGTCAAGCGCCTCGAAGCGTTGCTCAAGGACAAAGCCGGGATCGACAACTACGTAGCCTACGTCGGCACCGGTTCACCGCGTTTTTACCTGCCATTGGATCAGCAGCTGCCCGCCGCGAGCTTCGCCCAGTTTGTCGTCCTGGCGAAAACCATCGAGGATCGCGAACCCCTGCGCACCTGGCTGATCACCACCCTCAACGAACAATTCCCGGCCTTGCGCTCGCGGGTCACGCGCCTGGAAAACGGCCCGCCGGTTGGCTATCCGGTGCAGTTCCGGGTGACCGGTGAGCACATCGAGGAAGTCCGCGCACTGGCCCGCAAAGTCGCGGCCAAGGTTCGCGAAAACCCCCATGTGGTCAACGTCCACCTGGACTGGGAAGAGCCGAGCAAGGTGGTGTACCTGAACATTGATCAGGACCGTGCTCGGGCACTGGGGGTGAGCACGGCGAACCTGTCGAAGTTTTTGCAGAGCTCGCTGACCGGTTCCAGCGTCAGCCAGTACCGCGAAGACAACGAGTTGATCGAGATCCTGTTGCGCGGCACCTTGCACGAGCGCACCGAGCTGTCGCTGCTGCCAAGCCTGGCGGTGCCGACCGACAATGGTCGCAGCGTCGCCCTGTCGCAGATTGCGACGCTGGAATACGGCTTTGAAGAAGGCGTGATCTGGCACCGCAATCGCCTGCCCAACGTCACCGTGCGTGCCGACATCTATGGCAAGGAACAACCGGCGACTTTGGTGCAACAGATCATGCCGACACTTGATCCGATCCGCGCTGAACTGCCCGACGGCTACTTGCTGGATGTCGGCGGTACCGTGGAAGACTCGGCACGCGGGCAGAACTCGGTGAAGGCTGGCGTGCCGTTGTTCATCGTGGTGGTGTTGACCTTGCTGATGCTGCAGTTGCGCAGTTTCTCACGCACGGCAATGGTGTTCCTGACGGCGCCCTTGGGCTTGATCGGAGTGACGCTGTTCCTGATGGTGTTCCGCCAGCCGTTCGGTTTTGTGGCCATGCTCGGGACCATCGCGCTGTCGGGGATGATCATGCGTAACTCGGTGATCCTGGTGGATCAGATCGAGCAGGACATCGCTGCCGGGTTGAAGCCCTGGCAGGCGATCATCGAGGCCACGGTGCGGCGGTTCCGGCCGATTGTGTTGACCGCGCTGGCGGCTGTTCTGGCGATGATACCGCTGTCGCGCAGTGTGTTCTTCGGGCCGATGGCGGTGGCGATCATGGGCGGTTTGATTGTGGCGACGGCGTTGACGCTGTTGTTCCTGCCGGCATTGTATGCGGCCTGGTTCCGGGTCAAAAAGGAGCCGATCTGACCTTGGGCGGCTTCGGGCCGACCCTTTGCTCGCGGCTGTACCCGATCTGCTGTAGGCGCTGGCTTGCCGGCGATGACGGCCTGACAGCCAAACCGAGCCAGCGGAACTTCCTACAGCCATATCAGAACCGTCCGATATTGAGCCCCAGAGGCCCGGATGTTGTACTCAAGATTCGGTTTCACGAGTTCTGAGACGGCATCAATGAAAAAGCCACCCATGCTGAAGGGGAGGTCAGACCCGGTTTTCGATTTGCTGACAAAATCGCCACACAAAGAACGCCGAAAGCCCGCACAGCGCAGTACGCCAGCCTGTTGCTCGCCGGGGGTTCTGCGGGTCAACGATGACGTGGTGGTGCAGGACGGCCAGGGCAATACGGTTCATGTTCCGCCTCCCGCCGCGGGGCTCGCGGCTCGATTGCGGGTGCTGTCGAAGTGGATCAATCAATCCCATGACGATCCGCATCGGGCGGATTACCTGCACCCGTTGATCAAGGGTATCGCGCTGCATTTCGCGCTGGGTTATGAGCATCCATTTCGTGATGGCAACGGTCGCGTCGCACGGGCGTTGTTCTACTGGTTCATGTTCAAGAATGATTTCTCGGCGTTTCGTTACATCGCGATCAGCGTCTTGCTACGCAATGCGCCGGTGAAATACGGACGCTCCTATCTCAATAGCGAAGCGGATGACCTGGACTTGACGTACTTCATCGATTTCCAGTGTTGGGTGGTGCTGCGTGCTGTCAGCAGCTTTACCGAGGCTTATAGGAAAAGTCTGGTTAATGCCGAGAGCTTTGATCGTTGGTTGTCGGAGTCCGGGTTTTTTGAGCGGGTAGGAGCTGCCGAAGGCTGCGATCTTTAGATCTTGTTTTTTAAATCAAAATCAAGAGATCGCAGCCTGCGGCAGCTCCTACAGGTGGTTGTTACAGTGTGCCGAATACCTTCTTGGCCAAACTGGTCGCCGCAGCCGCGGGGTTCTGGCGGATGGTTTCTTCCTGTTTGCCGATCATCTCGAACAAGCCGTTCAACGCCTGTTCGGTCACATAGTTCTCGACGTTGGCGTTCTTTGCGTCGATCACGCCCATGGTCGCGGCCTGGCCGGCGAACGAGTTGTATTGTTGGGCCAGGCCGACCTGGTCGGTGGCTTGCTTGACGATCGGCAGGAACCTGGCGCGGATCTGTTCGCGGCTGGTCTTGTTCAGGTACTGGGTGGCTGAGTCATTGCCGCCACTGAGGATGCCCTTGGCGTCTGCAACGGACATTTTCTTCACCGCGTCGACGAGGATCGGCTGGGCCTGGGTCACGGCGGTTTCCGCCGCTTTGTTCATGCTGGTTTCCAGTTGATCGACCTGATCACCCATGCCGAACTGTTTCATTTTGCTGGCGACCTTGCCCAGTTTGCCCGGCAGTTCGATCTTCACGTCCGGGTTGTTGCTGAAGCCGCCCGGGGTGCCGAGTTGTTTCACGGCCAGTTGCGCGCCTTGGGTCAGGGCGTCCTTGAGTCCGCCGGTGGCGTCTTTCTGCGACAGGTCAGTGAGGGACAGCGCCATAGCGCTGGCAGAGATCATCAAACCTGCGCACAGGGCGGTAAAACGGATTTTTTTCATGAAGCGGATCCTTGTTATTGGCGCGTGAAGAAGAGCGGCGCCAACGACAATTTAACGGATTTCGCCAGCAATAGCGCCTCGCAAACCGATCCAGGCATTTGGCATTACATCAGGCATCCGGTTGCGCGGTTGCGGCGACGTTGTCGACCCGTATGTCCAGTGGCTGCAAATA
Source organism: Pseudomonas sp. YuFO20 (assembly GCF_035064975.1). NCBI lineage: Bacteria > Pseudomonadati > Pseudomonadota > Gammaproteobacteria > Pseudomonadales > Pseudomonadaceae > Pseudomonas > Pseudomonas sp. YuFO20. The sequence goes on along the minus strand of NZ_JAXDEO010000041.1, from coordinate 39,439 downwards.
GTCGACACCCAACTCTACCGGGTAGCGTTCAGTGTTGATAAAGATGAGCCGTCCTTCGTTTTCGATTTGTGCACGGATTGCGTAGGTGTGACCTGGCTGAATATCCGCGGTGCTGTACTCAAGATTGAAACTCAACCCGGCGGTCTCAGCATTGCGGGTAACCTGGGCAGCGAGCTGCCTGGCCGGTGCATCAGCCAGGGAGACGTCCTCCAGGCTGACTTGAAGTATCGAGTTCGGTGCGAGCCCGATCCTCTGCGGATAGTGAACGGTACCGTTGATGCTCTTGGTGTGTTCGTTGTTCATCATGATTTCCTTATCCAATGATTCGTCGAAGATGACGAGTGCCAAGCATATGGTTGAATTAGCCAAACCCCTGTAGGGGAATTCGGCAAATCCACGACGAATCTTCCTGAACATCCATGTTCAGGGTCGTCAGGGATTTCAGGGCGCGGTGGGTGGCGGTTGATCCGCCGCATCTTCACTGCGATGCAACGCCACCTGACGGATCGACAAGCGAATCTCCGCCGGCAATACCCGCTTGGCCGCGCCTTCTGCCAGTTCACCGAGCAGTTCGTGGTAGCTCAGCTTGCCGGCTTCGTCGCGCTTGAGCACTTCAAGGTCGAGCATCGTCTGGATGAAGTGGCGGAACAGGCTCTTGTCGAAGAATTCCGGGGCGTTCAGGCCATGCAGGATCGACAGGCGCTGGGCCATGACCGTGCACAGGTCTTCCAGTTCTTCGGCGCTGATGCTGTTCTGGCCGCTGTTGAGCAGCAGGGAGACGGTCATGTAGAAGCGCTGCAAGGTCTGGGCGATGCTTTTCGACAGCAGCGTCAGCAATACGAAATGCCGTGAACTTGGTGCCGGGCGCAGGTAGACGTCGTTCTCGAAGCGCAACAGACCTTGCTCGACGAAGGCTTGCAGCCACTGGTCGATCACCGCATCCAGCTCGTCCAGCGACCAGCGAATGAACAACTCTGCTTGCAGGTAGGGGTACAGCGCACGGGTGTAGCGCAGGATCTGTTCGCGGCTCATGCGCGACGCGCTCTGGAAGAAACTCGCCAGCAGCGCCGGCAGCGCAAAGATGTGCAGCACGTTGTTGCGGTAGTAGGTCATCAGGACGGCGTTCTGCTCGTCCAGATAGAGAATCTTGCCCAAGGCATCGCTCTGCTCGGAGAGCAGGTCCATGTCCTTCACATGCTCGATCAACGCCCGGCCGTCACCTTCCGGCAACGTGGTGTGCGGTGAGTACGGGACTTTGCGCAACAACGCCAGGTACAGGTCGAGCACCCGCGCCATGGCGCGATCGTCCAGGGCCAGGCGGCTGGTGGACAGCAGCGCCAGCGCGACCAGGTTGACCGGGTTGATCGCCGCCGCTTCGTTCAAGTGCTGTGCGACTTTCTCACCGAGGCGGTTGGTGGTTTCGTTGAGCCAGGCGGGTTTGAACTGCGGGCCCAGTTCCTGCTTGCGCCAGTCCGGCTGTTCGCTGTCGAGGAATTCCGCGAGCTTGATCGGCTCACCGAAGTTCACCGCGACCTGACCGAAGCGCTGCTTGAGGGCGCCGATGACTTTGAAGATGTCGAAGATCGATTCTTTCTTCTTGGTCGCGCCACGCAACTCGCCAAGGTAGGTGCGGCCTTCCAGCACGCGCTCGTAACCGATGTACACCGGCACGAAGACGATGGGCATGCGCGACGAGCGCAGGAAGCTGCGCAGGGTGATCGCCAGCATCCCGGTCTTCGGCTGCAGCATGCGCCCGGTGCGCGAACGGCCGCCCTCGACGAAGTACTCCACCGGGAAGCCCTTGGTGAACAGGGTATGCAGGTATTCGTTGAACACCGAGGTGTACAGCGGGTTGCCCTTGAACGTGCGGCGCATGAAGAACGCGCCGCCACGGCGCAGCAGGCTGCCGATCACCGGCATGTTCAGGTTGATGCCGGCGGCGATGTGCGGCGGGGTCAGGCCGTTGCGAAACAGCAGGTACGACAGCAGCAGGTAGTCGATGTGGCTGCGGTGGCACGGGACGTAGATCACTTCGTGACCCTGGGCGACCTTCTGCACACCTTCGATGTGGTTGACCTTGATGCCGTCGTAGATCTTGTTCCAGAACCAGCTCAGCACCACTTCCAGGAAACGGATAGCGGTGTAGGTGTAGTCCGAGGCGATCTCGTTGCCATAGCGCAGGGCCTGGGCCTTGGCTTTCTCCGGCGAGATGTTCTCGCGCTCGGCTTCGTCGAGGATCGCTTGCCGGACCAGGGGCTGGTTGACCAGGCCCTTGACCAGGTTGCGTCGGTGGGAAATGTCCGGGCCGATCACTGCGGCCTTCAGGTTGCGGAAGTGCACCCGCAGGATGCGCTGGGCCATGCGCACGGTGCGCTCGTGGCCCTTGTTGTGCTCGATCAGTTCGCGCAGGTGGATGGGTGCGGAGAACTGCACGCGGGTCTTGCGTCCCAGCACGATGATGCTGAGCAGGCGACGCAGGCGCCCGGTGACCGCCCAGCTGTCGGCGAACAACAGTTTCCATGGACTGTTTTCGCTGTCCGGCGACTGGCCCCAGAACACGCTGACCGGAATGATCTGCGCGTCTTCGGCGGCGTTCTGGCTCAAGGCGCTGACCAGGCGGGTCAGGGTGGGCGGCGCACCGCGCTTGTCCTGGCGGCCGAGCCAGTCCGGGTCCGGGGTCAGGTAGAAGAACGCGGCCGGTTCCAGCAGGTTGCCCACCGATACCGGCAACACCGGCCGCGGCAGGCCGGCCTTGGTGCATTCGGTGTCGACCACGGCGAGGTCGGTCAGCGAAGGGTTTTGCAGGACGTAGAACACCGGACGACTGCGGTCGAGGTTGAGGGTGAACGACGACTGGTTGATCGTCTCCGAGCGAACCCAGAGGTACAACAGTCGGCGCAGGGTGCCAAACACAAGACGGCGGAACGGGGAGCGGGTCATACGGCTTCTGCGTGAGTGAATAAAACCGAGCGGTTGCTCGGGCGCTCGATAGTGTGCCGTATTCATCGAAAATCGGCAAAAAAGCGGTCAACCAATCTGTAGTTGAGAGTTTCTGTGCCTGTCATATACTCGGCCGCTCAAAATAAAAACAACGGGGGTACTGAAAATGGCTACGCGCGAAACCGGCAACGTGAAGTGGTTCAACGACGCCAAGGGCTACGGCTTTATTCAACGCGAGGACGGGGTGGACGTGTTCGTGCATTACCGCGCGATTCGCGGCGAAGGGCATCGTTCGCTGACCGAAGGCCAGCAGGTTGAGTATGGGGTGGTGACTGGCGAGAAGGGGTTGCAGGCCGAGGATGTCGTAGGTCTGTAACTCGGATCTTCAGATCAGCCAGAACCAATGTGGGAGCGGGCTTGCTCGCGAATGCGGTGTGTCAGTCAACGTTGATGGCGACTGACACACCGCATTCGCGAGCAAGCCCGCTCCCACATGTGTTTGGCGTCGTTTACGCGGTTTTCCAGGTGATCTCTTCTTCACCATCGGCGCTGATGCGAATCCAGCGATCCGCCGTCTCTTCACCTTCTTCCTCGACCCAGCTACCCGGTGCGCAGCGCACTTCGACGTTCAGCGCGGCAAACGCGGCGCGGGCGCAGGCGATGTCGTCGTCCCACGGCGTCTGGTCGCTTTCCAGGTACAGGCTGTTCCACTTTCCTACGGCCTTGGGCAACCAGGTCACCGGCACATTGCCCGCCTTGCACTTGTAGGTCTGGCCTTTCTGTACCCAGTCGGTGCACGGGCCCAGTGCCGTGCCGAGCCAGGCCGAGATGGCCTTGTGGTCGACGTCGGCGTCTTTCAGGTAAATCTCGATATCGGGTTGGCGCATGGATGTCCTCACTGCGTGTCTGAAAAATCCATTCGCGGATTTAGCCGGCCTCGGGCCGTTGCCCAAGGCCAAAAATGTTTGAAGTTATTGAAGTACGAAATAATCGTAGCGCATCGATACGGTGACCTCGAAGGGTTCGACCTGCTCGATCACCGCTGCCCGGCGTTCAGCACTCGCACGCCAGCCGTGGGGCGTCATGGCCAGCAGGTTCGCCCGGTCCTGGCCGCTGGTTAGCGTCAGTTTGAAGGTCAGGATTTCACTGTGCGCCAGCGCCATGCCTTCGGGCACCAGGTCCAGGTGCTTGTCGTCGATGTACTCGCGCACTTCGTCGTACAGCCGCTCGCGTAATTCCATCAGGTGGCCGCTGGTCGGTCCGACTTTCATCAGGCCGCCGCCGGGGCTGAGCAGGCGTTTGGCTTCGTCCCAATCCAGCGGGCTGAAGACGCTGGCGAGGAACTGACAGCTGCCCGACGCCAGCGGTACGCGGGCCATGCTGGCGATCAACCAGGTGAGCCCGGGATTGCGTTTGCACGCACGCTTGACCGCTTCCCGGGAAATGTCCAGGGCGTAGCCGTCGGCCTCCGGCAAGGCGTCGGCGATCTGCGCGGTGTAGTAACCCTCGCCACAGCCGATGTCGACCCAGCGCTGTGGCGCGTAGCCGGCAGCCAGTTGCGCCAGGCGCTTGGCCACCGGCGCGTAATGGCCGGCGTTGAGGAAGTCGCGGCGGGCTTCGACCATTGCCTGGTTATCCCCAGGGTCGCGGCTGTTCTTGTACTGCACCGGCAACAGGTTCAGGTAACCCTGGCGCGCGCGGTCGAAACGATGCCCGGCGGGGCAGGCCACGCCGTTGTCCACCGCGCCCAGCGGTTCGCTGCAGATCGGACACGCGAGCATCAGGCGAGCAACTTGATCAGGGTCTGGTAGTAAATCTCGGTCAGCACGTCGAGGTCAGCCGCCAGTACGCGCTCGTTGACCTGGTGGATGGTCGCGTTGACCGGCCCCAGTTCGACTACTTGCGTGCCCATGGTCGCGATGAAGCGGCCGTCGGAGGTGCCCCCACTGGTGGACGCCTTGGTGTCCCGACCGGTGATGTCCTTGATGCTCGACGACACCGCATCGAGCAGCGCGCCCGGCTCGGTGAGGAACGGCAGGCCGGACAATGCCCAGTCGATGTGCCAGTCCAGGCCGTGCTTGTCGAGGATGTCGGCGACGCGCTTTTGCAGGCCTTCGACGGTGGATTCGGTGGAGAAGCGGAAGTTGAACACGGCGACCAGGTCACCCGGGATCACGTTGGTCGCGCCGGTGCCGGAGTTGACGTTGGAAATCTGGAAACTGGTCGGCGGGAAGAAATCGTTGCCATGGTCCCAGTGCTCGGCGGCGAGTTCCGCCAGTGCCGGGGCGGCGAGGTGGATCGGGTTCTTCGCCAGGTGCGGATAGGCTACGTGGCCCTGCACACCGCGTACGGTCAGCTTGGCACCGAGTGAGCCGCGACGGCCATTCTTGACCACGTCACCGACCAGGGTGGTGCTCGACGGTTCGCCGACGATGCACCAGTCCAGACGCTCCTTGCGCGCAGCCAGGCGCTCAACCACTGCCTTGGTGCCGTGATGCGCCGGACCTTCTTCATCACTGGTGATCAGGAAGGCGACCTTGCCTTTGTGATCCGGGTAGTCGGCGACGAAACGCTCGGCGGCCACGGTCATCGATGCCAGGCTGCCTTTCATGTCCGCCGCGCCACGGCCGCAGAGCATGCCGTGCTCGTCGATCACTGCATTGAACGGGTCGATCTGCCAGGCGGTCACCGGGCCCGTCGGTACCACGTCGGTGTGGCCGGCGAAGCACAGCACCGGGCCATCGTGTTTGCCGTGGGTGGCCCAGAAGTTATCCACATCTTCGATGCGCATCGGTTCCAGGGCAAAACCGGCATCGCCCAGGCGCTGCATCATCTGCTTCTGGCAATCGGCGTCGACCGGGGTCACGGACGGACGGCGGATCAGGTCGATGGCGAGTTGAAGGGTCGGCGAAAGGTCGGCGTGGGCCGTCATGGAAAACTCCGGAGATCATGAATATGGGCGCGGACTGAATGTGGGAGCCAGCCTGCTGGCGATGGCGGTGTGGCAGTCAACATAAACGGTGATTGTTACATTGCCATCGCCAGCAGGCTGGCTCCCACAGGGATGGATATCACGCCAAGCCCCGCAAAATGGCGGTTATCTTAAAGCAAAACGGCGACCATTGGCCGCCGTTTAGTGTATCCGGCCTTATTTAGACCACGGGTGCCGCTTGCGCTTCGACCGACGGCTTGGGCAGCGACGACAGGAACGCCATGATCAGGGCGGCCAGGTACGGCAGCGACTGCACCAGCAACATGGTCACCCAGAAGCGCATGTCGTTGCTCGGCATGCCGTTCACCAGGTAGATCCCCAGGGCCGCGCCCCACAACAGCAACATGATGAACACTTCTTCGCGGGCCTCGGAAATCGCCACCCAGAAGCCGTGGTTATCGGCATTCTTCGGCGTGCGGAAGAACGGAATGCTGCTGGTGAAGAAGCCGTACAACACCGCCTTGGCGATAGTGTGCGACAACGCCAGCCCGGCCAGCGCCGCGCAGAAGGCATCCTTGAGGTTCACGCCCACCGCGCGACGGTAGAGGAAGATGATCTTGCCGACCTTGAACACGAACAGCGCCAAGGGCGGGATGGCGAAAATCAGCAGCGGCGGGTCGACCCGTTGCGGCACGATGATCATCGCCGCCGACCACAACAGCGCGCCGACGGTAAAGAAGATGTTCATGCCATCGGCCACCCATGGCAGCCAGCCCGCGAGGAAGTGGTAGCGCTGGCCGCGCGTCAGCTCGGTGTCCTTGCCGCGCAGCAGGCTGCGGGTGTGACGCTTGATGATCTGGATCGCGCCGTAGGCCCAGCGGAAACGCTGTTTCTTGAAGTCGATGAAGGTGTCGGGCATCAAGCCTTTGCCGTAGCTGTCGTGGTAATACGCCGCCGACAGGCCTTTTTCGAACACCCGCAGGCCCAGCTCGGCGTCTTCACAGATGCACCAGTCGGCCCAGCCCAATTCTTCGAGCACCGAGCGGCGGGTCATGGTCATGGTGCCGTGCTGGATGATCGCGTCACGGTCGTTGCGGGTGACCATGCCGATGTGGAAGAAACCTTTGTACTCGGCGTAGCAGAGCTTCTTGAAGGTACTTTCGTTCTGGTCGCGGTAGTCCTGCGGCGACTGCACCACGGCGATCTTCGGATCGGCGAAGTGCGGCACCATGTGCTTGAGCCAGTTGGGGTGCACGCAATAATCGGAATCGATCACCGCGATCACTTCGGCATCCTTGGCGGTGTGCGGAATCAGGTAGTTCAGCGCGCCGCCCTTGAAGCCGGCCAGGGGCGCGACGTGGAAGAACTTGAAGCGCGGGCCGAGGGTTGCGCAGTAATCGCGCACCGGCTCCCAGACGGCCGGGTCCTTGGTATTGTTGTCGATGATCAGGACTTCGAAGTCCGGATAGTCGAGGTTGGCCAGGGCGTTGAGGGTCTGTTTGACCATCTCCGGCGGCTCGTTGTAGCACGGCACATGGATCGACACTTTCGGACGGTAGCTGGAGTCGCCTTCCACTGGCAGGAACTCGCGCCGGCGCTTGTGCACCCACACGGCTTCGGCCAGTTCATGGGCCTCGGTCAGCAATACGATGAACACCCCGAGCGCACCAAGGGCGAGCAGGAACCCCACGGTCAGGCTGAACCAGGTGCTGTATTGCAGGCTGTAGTCATAACCGATCCACACCAGCACCGAACCGCAGAGGAACGCGATGAAGGTCAGGAAGGTGCGTCCACGCTGGCGCAACGCCGAGCCGTCGATCATCAACAGGGTCAACGACAGCAGGGCCAGCACCACCGAACCGACGGCCAGCACGCGCCATTGCGGAATGGCGACCACCGGGCCTTCGAAGTTGAATTTCTGTTGGCGCGCGGCGTTGAACACGCCCCAATAAGCACCCACCGAGCCTTCGTCACTGGCCTTCCACGGCTGGTCGAAGGCTTCGATCACGAAGTAGTTGAAGCCCTGGCGGTTGAGCTTGTTGACCAGGGTTCGCAGGTAGATCGCCTGGTCTGCCGGCGACGCATCGGCGCCCCCGCGCATGCGGCCGTTGCTCGGCCAGCCCACTTCGGAGAGCAGCAGCGGTTTTTTCGGGAACATCTTTTTCAGGTCGCGGGCGCGGTCGAGGACGAACTGCCCGGCCTTGTCCATCGGGATGAATTCCCAGTACGGCAGCACGTGGGCGGCGATCAGGTCGACGTGCTTGGCCAGTTCCGGGTGCTCTTCCCAGACGTGCCACTGTTCGGACGTGGTCACCGGCACTTTCACGGCAGCGCGGACGCGGTCGAGCATGACGCTGAGTTCCTGGGCGGTGATTTCCTTGCGGAAGATCGCTTCGTTACCGACCACCACGCGAACCACACTGCGTGAAGTGTTGGCGATTTCGATGGCGCGGGTGATTTCGCGCTCGTTGCGCTCCTGGTCCGGGCTGATCCAGATCCCCAGGGTCACGCGCAGGCCAAACTCTTCCGCCAGCTTGGGAATGTTCTCCAGCGTACCGTCGACCGAGTAAGTACGGATGTTGTCCGTCAACTTGCTCATGATCTCCAGGTCACGACGCATTTGATCGTCGGTCGGGTACTGCTCTTTCTGCGGGAATTGACCCTGCTGGAAAGGTGAGTACGAGAAGCCGGAGATCTGTTCGGGCCAGTTGGGGGCGGTCACCGGGCGGTTGATCAGCGCCCAGAAGCCGGTAAACAAGGCAGCGATGGCGAGCACCACCACCAGGTTGAGTCCAAATTTACGCGATGACATAGTTATTTCGGGTTCCAAAGACTGTGGAACGAAGGAACGGTCGGACCGCCGAGGGGCGCGCATCCTACACTGGGCATTCTCTGAACGTACAGCGGACAGGGAATTACCCGATATTGGGCAGTTTGATTTCGTTAAAGTTCTTTCAGTTTTTCATGTGACTGATTTTGTCTTCATATCGCCATATAATGCCCGCCGGTTTTTGGGGTTATGGTCATGAGTACAGAAGATCCGCGGTTTGCAGGCATCGCCCGTTTGTATGGCATCGAAGGCCTTGAGCGCTTGAAAGCGGCGCATGTGGCGATCGTCGGTGTCGGTGGCGTCGGCTCCTGGGCGGCGGAAGCCATGGCGCGTTGCGGTGTGGGCGAGATATCACTGTTCGATCTGGATGATGTTTGCGTCAGCAACGCCAACCGCCAGTTGCATGCACTGGACAGCACCGTCGGCAAACCCAAGGTCGAGGTGATGGCCGAGCGCCTGCGCGGGATCAACCCGGACTGCACGGTGCACGCGGTGCCGGATTTCGTCACGCGCGAGACCATGGCCGAGTACATCACGCCGAACATCGACTGCGTGATCGACTGCATCGACAGCGTCAACGCCAAGGCGGCGCTGATCGCCTGGTGCAAGCGGCGCAAGATCCAGATCATCACCACCGGTGGTGCGGGCGGGCAGATCGACCCGACGCTGATCCAGGTCTGCGACCTCAACCGCACGTTCAATGACCCGCTGGCTTCGAAAGTACGCTCCACCTTGCGTCGCGACTATGGCTTCTCGCGCACCGTGACCCGTCATTACAGCGTGCCGTGCGTGTTCTCCACCGAACAACTGCGCTACCCGAAACCGGATGGCAGCATTTGTTTGCAGAAGAGTTTTGTCGGTGATGGGGTGAAGCTCGATTGTGCCGGCGGCTTTGGCGCGGTGATGATGGTGACGGCGACCTTCGGCATGGTCGCGGCGACCAAGGCGGTGGACAAGATTGTGGCGGGTGTAAGGCGGCCGGCGGAGCGGGTCAAACCCCTGTAGGAGCTGCCGCAGGCTGCGATCTGTTGATCTTGAAAATCAAGATCAACAGATCGCAGCCTGCGGCAGCTCCTACACGTCGCTTAGGCTCCGCATCCGCTGGAGAACAGCATTCAAGCCGTTACTGCGCGACTGCGACAACTGCCGCCCCAGTCCCAACTGATTGAACCACTCCGGCAAATCCACCTGCCGCAACTCGACCGCAGACAAGCCGTTGACCCGCGCCAGCAGCAATGCCACCAAACCGCGAATCAACCGCGCATCGCTGTTGGCGCTGAACTGCCAATGACCGCTCTGCAACTCGCCCACCAGCCACACCTGGCTTTCACAGCCGTGCACCCGGTTGGCGTCGCACATCTGCGCATCGCTCAGGGCGGGCAGACGCTCGCCCCATTGCATCAGCAAACGCGCACGCTGTTCCCAGCCAGCGGCAGCCTGAAAAGTTGCGAGTGCAGTCACGGCATCGGCGGGCAAGCTCATCGCAGCAACTCCAGCGCCTGGTCCAGCGCTTCAAAGAACCGTTGAAGATCCTCGGAATCGTTGTACAACGCCAACGACACCCGAATCGCCCCGGACAGCTCAAGACTTTTGAGCAATGGCATGGCGCAGTGATGACCGGCGCGCACGGCGATGCCCTGTTCGGTCAGCAAGTGCGCCAGATCCGAGTTATGCACACCTTCGACGGTAAAACTGGCCAGTGCCACCTGCGGTTTGCCTAGCAACCGGATGCCGTTGCGTGACTCAAGGCCTTTCAACAGACAGGCATGCAGCGCCGCTTCATGGGCCGAGACCGCGTCCTGGTCGAGGCCGGCGAGGTAATCCAGGGTTGCCCCCAGCCCGATGACACTGGAAATCGGCGGCGTTCCGGCCTCGAAACCCAGCGGGGCAGGGCGAAAGCGCGCGCTGAGGTAATCCGCGTCCAGCACCATTTCGCCGCCGAACTGCCAATGGCGCAGTTGCTTGAGCGCCTCATTGCGCCCGAACAGAACGCCCAGGCCATCGGGGCCGTAGAGCTTGTGGCTGGAAAATACATAGAAGTCGCAGCCCAACGCCTGCACGTCATGGCGGCCATGGACCACGCCCTGGGCGCCGTCGATCACGGTCAAGGCGTTGTGTGCCTTGGCCAGCGCCAGCAGCGCGGGTAACGGTTGCCAGGCGCCAATAACGTTGGACAACTGACTGACGGCCAGCAGACGTGTGCGAGGGCCGATCATGGGTGCGGCGGCTTCAAGGTCGATCACACCGTCGGCATCCAGCGGCAGGATCACCAGCTTCAGGTCGCGACGGTGCGCCAGTTGCTGCCACGGCAGCAGGTTGGCGTGGTGTTCCAGGGCGCTGATGACAATCTCGTCGCCTGGATTGAAAAGAGGTTCCAGGCCATAGGCCAGGAGGTTCAGCGCGCTAGTCGCGCCGTGGGTAAAGACAATTTGACCGCTGTCGCCGGCATTCAGCCAATGGGCGGTTTTGCGCCGACTGTCCTCGAACGCCTGGGTGGCATGGGCGCCGGGCAGGTGTTGCGCCCGATGCACGTTGGCCGCGCCGTTGGCGTAGTAATGCGCCAGGGCATCGAGCAGGGCTTGCGGTTTTTGCGTGGTGGCGGCGTTGTCCAGATAGGTCTGGCCTTGCCGTTGCAGGGCGGCGATGGCCGGAAAGTCGGCACGCCAGGGAGAGAGAATCATCATGCTATCGGGCCCTGGTGAACATGGGCGGGGTGTACGCCTGACCATTATGGGTTCGATTCTGCTCACGATGGCGGTTTCGAGGACGCCATCGCGAGCAGGCTCGCTCCCACAGGCTTAGTTGTGAGCGTGCAGCGCTTCGTTCAGTTCGATGGCCGATTTGTGGGTTTTGCATTCCACGGCACCGGTTTCCGAATTGCGACGGAACAGCAGGTCGGCCTGGCCGGCCAGTTCACGGGCCTTCACGACCTTGACCAGCTTGTTGTTCTCGTCCAGCAGCGCCACTTTGGTACCGGCGGTCACGTACAGGCCCGATTCAACGGTGTTGCGATCGCCCAACGGGATGCCGATACCGGCGTTGGCGCCGATCAGGCAGCCTTCGCCCACCTTGATCACGATGTTGCCGCCGCCAGACAGGGTGCCCATGGTCGAGCAACCGCCGCCCAGGTCCGAGCCCTTGCCGACGAATACGCCAGCGGAAACGCGGCCTTCGATCATGCCCGGGCCTTCGGTGCCGGCGTTGAAGTTGATGAAGCCTTCGTGCATCACGGTGGTGCCTTCGCCCACGTAGGCGCCCAGGCGCAGGCGCGCGGCGTCAGCGATACGCACGCCGGCCGGTACCACGTAGTCGGTCATTTTCGGGAACTTGTCCACCGAGAACACTTCCAGCAGCTCGCCGCGCAGGCGGGCTTCGAGTTGGTGCTCAGCCAGTTCGGCCAGGTCAATCGCGCCCTGGCTGGTCCAGGCGACGTTCGGCAGCAGCGGGAACACGCCCGCCAGGTTCAGGCCGTGGGGCTTGACCAGGCGATGGGACAGCAGGTGCAGCTTGAGGTAAGCCTCAGGCGTGGAGGTCAGTTGTGCGTCTTCAGCCAGGATGGTGGCGACCAGGGGCTTGTGGCTCTCTGCCAGACGGGTCAGCAGGGCGGCCTGGGCAGCGTCGACGCCTTTCACGGCTTCAGCCAGCTGCGAAGCTTGCGCGGTGGTGAAGGTGATGGCCTGGTTGCCTTCGCTGTAGCCCAGGATCGGCGCGATGGCAGCAACCAGTTCGGCCGAAGGGTTGAGCAGTGGCTGTGCGTAGAACACTTCCAGCCACGCGCCTTGACGGTTTTGAGTGCCGACACCAAAGGCCAGGCTGAACAGGGTAGTGGACATGTTGATACCTCTAACAAATTGGAACGGGCTGCTTACTTGAGCGCGGCCGCGTAGATATCTGGCTTGAAGCCAATCAGGGTTCGGTCACCGAGATCGAGCACCGGGCGCTTGATCATCGAAGGTTGTGCGAGCATCAGTTCGATGGCTTTCGGCTGGTCGAGATCGGCTTTGCGTTCGTCGTCGAGCTTGCGAAAGGTCGTGCCTGCACGGTTCAACACCACTTCCCAGCCGTGCTCGTTGCACCATTGGGTCAGGTGTTCACGGTCGATACCGACCGCTTTGTAATCATGGAAGTCATAGCTGACAGCGTGTTCATCGAGCCAGGTGCGCGCCTTTTTCATGGTGTCGCAGGCCTTGATGCCGAAAAGGTGCAACGTTTTACTTGAAACGGTCAAGGAATCGCCCCCTTTACAGGTGTCGGAAATAAAAGGTGTCGGATTATGCCATGGCCGGACGGTTTCGCGGCGCTTGAGGTCGATTTCCCACTGCAAAACCTGTGGGAGCCAGCCTGCTGGCGATAGCGTCGGATCTGTCGGCATCAGTATTGAATTTGGCGCCGCCATCGCCAGCAGGCTGGCTCCCACACGGGGGCTGCGACATAGGTACAACGGTCAGACGTATCCTAAGCGGCTAATATGGCAGTTCAACGCTGTCGATAGTCTGAGATTTCCGTTTTATGCAAACCGCCTACACCGTCCTGATCCTGTTGATGCTGGTAGGCGTTTCGCGCTTGCTCGGGCGGTTGATCCCCCTGCCACTGCCGTTGGTACAAATTGCCGCGGGCGCCTTGCTGGCCTGGCCGACCCTCGGTCTGCATGTGGCGTTGGACCCTGAATTGTTTCTGTTCCTGTTCCTGCCGCCTTTGTTGTTTTCCGACGGTTGGCGCATGCCCAAGCGTGAATTCTGGCAACTACGTGGCCCGATCCTGACTCTGGCGGTGGGGTTGGTGCTGTTTACCGTGGTCGGCGCCGGGTATTTCATTCACTGGTTGCTGCCGACTATCCCGCTTCCGGTAGCCTTTGCCTTGGCCGCAGTGCTGTCGCCCACGGACGCCGTGGCGGTCTCGGCGATCTCGCAGAATCGCTTGCCCACGCCCTTGATGCACATCCTGCAGGGCGAAGCCTTGATGAACGATGCCTCTGGTCTGGTGACGTTCAAGTTCGCTCTTGTGGCGGCAGTGACCGGTGCGTTCTCGCTGGCCAATGCCAGCGTCACCTTCGTCTTGGTGGCAGTTGGGGGGCTGGCCATCGGCGTGGCATTGAGCTGGGTGGTGGGGCGCCTGCGCTCGTGGATGATCGCCCGTGGCTGGGATGACCCTGCCACCCACGTCGTCTTCATGTTGTTGCTGCCGTTTGCCGCTTACGTGCTGGCCGAGCGCGTGGGGGCGTCGGGCATCCTGTCGGCGGTCGCGGCGGGGATGATGCAGAGCTGGCTCGATCTGCTGCCGCGCCAGACCAACACGCGGCTGCTCAATCGCAGCGTCTGGTCATTGCTCGAGTTCGCCTTCAATGGCTTGATCTTCCTGCTGCTGGGCTTGCAGTTGCCGGACATCGTCAAGGCCGTGGCCAGCCATGAAACCTCGCTGTGGCCGACGCTGTTGTATCGATGCTTCGATGTGCTGGCGATTTTCCTGGTGTTGCTGGTGCTGCGGTTCGTCTGGGTGCAAAGCATCTGGCGCCTGTCCATTGTGCTGCGGCGCTGGCGCGGCAAGGATGAGATCACCCGGGTGCCGAGCGCGCGCTCCTGCTGGTTGCTGACCGTCGGTGGCGTGCGCGGGGCGGTGACGCTGGCGGGTGTGTTGTCGGTGCCGATGCTCATGGGGGGCGACGCATTTCCCGAGCGCGACCTGCTGATCTTCATCGCCGCCGGGGTGATTCTGCTGTCGTTGATCGCCGCGTGCATTGCCTTGCCGTTGCTGCTGCGCGGCATCGAGAAAAGCCCGGACGACAAGCGCCGCAATGAAGTGCGCGACGCCTGGCGCAAAACCGCCGAAGCGGCGATCCATGCCCTCGAAACCGAAGAGGTCAACCCACAGGACGCTGCTCAAGCGGCGCTGGCGGCAGAGCTCAAGGCGCGGATCATGTCCGAATATCGGCATCAGCTGGAGGTGTTCAATGACTCGGCCGAAGCCCAGGCACTGGCGTTCCAGATGGATTTGCTGGAGCGGCGTTTGCGCTTGAAGGCGCTGCGGGCGCAGCGCCTGGAGCTGTACAGCCTCAGTCGTCATCACCAGATCGGCGATGACGTGTTGCGTGAGGTGTTGGGTGAGCTGGATCTGAGTGAAGCCAAGCTCGGCCAGGTGAAATAACCCCGCGGTTATTTGCGGCGCTGGATGAAGTCGCGGATACGTTGCGCAGCCTCGACACACTCGGCCAACGGCGCAACCAGCGCCATGCGCACACGGCCGGCACCCGGATTGACGCCATCGACATCCCGCGACAGGTAGGAGCCTGGCACCACGGTCACGTGCTCCTGCTCGAACAGGTCGCGGCAGAAGGCTGCGTCGTCACCGGCCACATTCGGCCACAGGTAAAAACCGCCGTCCGGGCGTTGCACGTCCAGCACCGGGCTGAGGATTTCCAGCACGGCGTCATACTTTTCGCGATACAGCGCACGGTTGGCGCGTACGTGCACTTCGTCGTTCCACGCGGCGACGCTGGCCAGTTGGGTTTGAACCGGCATCGCGCAGCCGTGGTAGGTGCGATAGAGCAGGAAGCCCTTGAGGATATCCGCGTCACCGGCCACGAAGCCAGAACGTAGGCCCGGCAGGTTGGAGCGCTTGGAGAGGCTGTGGAAGACCACGCAACGCTTGAAGTCCTTGCGACCCAATTCCACGCAGGCGCTGAGCAGCCCGGCCGGCGGGGTCTGTTCGTCGAAATACAGTTCGCTGTAGCACTCGTCCGCGGCGATCACGAAGTCGTGCTCATCAGCCAGGGCGATCAGCTTCTTCAGGGTCTCGACCGGAATCAGAGCGCCGGTCGGGTTACCCGGCGAGCACAGGAACAGGATCTGGCAGCGTTTCCAGATGTCCGGGGAAACGGCATCGAAATCCGGGTTGAAGCCGTTTTCGTCCAGGCACGGCAGGTAGTGCGGCTTGGCCCCGGCGAGGAACGCAGCGCCTTCATAGATCTGATAGAAGGGGTTGGGGCTGACCACCAGCGCGTCGTCGCCACGATTGACCACGGTCTGGGTGAAGGCGAACAGCGCTTCGCGGGTACCGTTGACCGGCAGCACGTTGCGCGCCGGGTCGATCCAGCCGTTCGGCACGCCGAAGCGACGCTCGCACCAGGCGGCGATGGCTTCGCGCAGGGCCGGGATGCCGAGGGTAGTCGGGTACACGGCCATCTGATCCAGGTTGCTGGCCAGGGCCTCGGCGACGAAGCTTGGCGAGCGGTGCTTGGGTTCGCCGATCGACAGCGCGATAGGGCGCTTGTCGGGGTTGGGCGTGACGCTGCCGAGCAGGGCGCGGAGCTTTTCGAACGGGTAGGGCTGGAGCTGGGTCAGGGCGTTGTTCATGAGGGCCTCGTTCAATGTGGGAGCGGGCTTGCTCGCGAAAGCGGTGTGTCTGTCGCCATCAATGGTGTTTGACAGGACGCTTTCGCGAGCAAGCCCGCTCCCACAGGGGGAATATGTATATTCAGATACTGATGCGCGACAACTTGATATCGGGTTCCTGGTTAACACTCAACTGCTCGACGATTGCGTCTTGTAACCGACTGCACAACAACGGGTCGGACAACGGCTGGTTGTTTGCGTCGGTAATGAAGAACACGTCTTCCACGCGCTCGCCGAGGGTGGCGATCTTGGCGTTTTGCAGCGACAGGTCGAACTCCAGGAAAATCGTGCCGACCCGTGCCAGCAGGCCAGGGCGGTCAGGGGCGGTCAGTTCCAGGACGGTCACCGGACGCTGGGCGTCATTGTGGATCGTCACCTGTGGCGCAAAGGCGAAATGCTTGAGCTGGCGCGGTACCCGACGCTGGATGATGGTCGGATAATCGTCCGGATTGCGCAGGGCTTCGGCCAGGCCGTCACGGATCTGCTTGACCCGCGCCGGATTATCGCCGATCGAGTCGCCGTCGGTGTCGAGCACAATGTAGGTGTCGAGGGTGAACTGGCTGCTGGAGGTGATGACCCGGGCGTCATGGATGTTCAGGTTGAGCTGGTCCATCGCGGCCACGGTCACGGCGAAGAAGTCGTGCTGGTCCGGTGCGTAGATGAAGATCTGCGTGCCGCCCTCGAACTCGCGTTGGGTGGTTTCCTTGATCAGCACCAGCGGCCCGCCGTCGGCCGGCTGCTGGAGGATCGCATCGCTGTGCCAGGCGACGTCGCCGGCGGTGTGGCGCAGGAAATAGTCGTCACCCAATTGCGCCCACAACTGCTCGACGTCGTCCGGGTCGGTGCCGCCCCGCACGAGGATGTCCAGCGCGGCGCTCTGGGTCTGGCGGATCTGTTCTTCGCGGTCCACCGGGTTTTCCAGGCCACGACGCAGGGCGCGCTTGGTCTCGGTGTAGAGCTGGCGCAGCAGGCTGGCCCGCCAGGAATTCCACAGGGTCGGGTTGGTCGCGTTGATGTCGGCGACCGTCAGCACGTACAGGTAGTCGAGGCGGGTTTCATCGCCCACGGCCAGGGCGAAATCATGGATCACCTGCGGGTCGGACAAATCCTTGCGCTGGGCCGTGGTCGACATCACCAGATGGTTTTGCACCAGCCAGACGATCAGGCGGCTGTCCCACACCGGCAGTTGATGGCGTTGGCAGAAGGCGGCGGCGTCCACCGCGCCGATCTCCGAGTGATCGCCATGCCGGCCCTTGCCGATGTCGTGATACAGCCCGGCGAGGTAGATCAGTTCAGGCTTGGGCAGCTTGGCCATGAGCTTGCTGGCCAGCGGGAATTTTTCCGACACTTGCGTGTACTGCAACTTACGCAGGTGCTTGATCAGGTTCAGGGTGTGGGCGTCGACCGTGTAGATGTGGAACAGGTCGTGCTGCATCTGCCCGACGATGAAACCGAACTCCGGCAGATAACGCCCGAGAATGCCGTAGCGGTTCATCCGGCGCAGGTTGCGGTGGATGCCGATCTTGCATTTGAACAGCTCGATGAACAGGCTGGTGTTGCGAATGTCGTTGCGGAAGTTGTCGTCGATCAGGTGGCGATTTTCGCGCAGCAGACGAATGGTGTCGGCGCGTACGCCCTTGATTTCCGGTTGCTGGGCCATCAGCACGAAGATCTCGAGCATGGCGAACGGCGTGCGGCGGAACACATTGTCGTTACGCGCCTCGATGTAGCCGTCGTGCAGCTGGAATCGCGAGTTGACCGGCTGTGGCGGCGCTGCATCCTCCGGTGCGAGGATGACTTCCTCGAAGTGCTGGATGATCAGGTCGCTGAGCTGGGCAATGCTCATGACCACGCGGAAATACTGCTGCATGAAGTTCTCGACGGCCTGCTTGGCGTCGTCCCCTTCAAAGCCCAGCAGCCCGGCAATGGTGCGCTGGTGATCGAACAGCAGGCGGTCTTCGGCGCGCCCGGCGAGCATGTGCAGGGCGTAGCGGACCTTCCACAGGAACTCCTGGGAGGAGGCCAGCAAGGCGTTTTCGCTTTCGACCAGGAACCCTTCGCCGGCCAGTGCCCGCAGGTTCAAGGTGCCGTACTCGCGACGGGCCACCCACAGAATCGTCTGGATATCCCGCAGGCCGCCGGGCGAGCCCTTGACGTTGGGTTCCAGGTTGTATTCGGTGTCGTTGTACTTGTGGTGACGGGCTTTCTGCTCGGCGCGCTTGGCCAGGAAGAAGTCCTTGCTCGGCCACATGTGCGCGGTGCTGGTGACATCCAGCATGCGCTGGCGCAAGTGCTCCGGGCCGCAGATGGTGCGGCTTTCCATCAGGTTGGTGACGACTGTCAGGTCGGCGCGGGCTTCGATGGCGCACTCCTCGACCGACCGAACGCTCTGGCCGACTTCCAGGCCGATGTCCCACAGCAGGGTCAGGAAGCGCTCGATGGAATCGCGGAAAACCTCGTGGTCGGCGCTGTCGAGCAGGATCAACAGGTCGATGTCGGAGTAGGGGTGCAGCTCGCCACGACCGTAGCCGCCGACCGCGACCAGCGCGATGTCGGCGTCCTCACTCCAGTCGAACTGCTCCCAGGCCTTTTGCAGGAGGTTATCGACGAACCAGGCACGGTCCTCGATCAATCGGCGAATGTCCCGGCCGCTGCGAAAGCGTCCGTCGAGCACTTCGCGCGCCTGGCGGATCGCCTTCTTGAAGGCCGCGATCGGGCTGGCCTTCAGGGCCAGTTCAGCCTGGAACTGGCCACGATCGAAGAGTTCGGGATCCACCTGCGGCATTGATTGGCTTTCCTTTCTATAGGCTGGGTTCGGTGAGCGGATCAGGCCGAAACGCGGGGGATGGTGTCATCGCTGCGCAGGGTGAAGATCTCGTAACCGGTCTCGGTCACCAGCAGGGTGTGTTCCCACTGTGCCGACAGCTTGCGGTCCTTGGTGATCGCGGTCCAGCCATCGCCCAGCACCTTGGTGTCGGCCTTGCCCTGGTTGATCATCGGCTCGATGGTGAAGGTCATGCCGGCCTTCAGTTCCATGCCGGTACCGGCACGGCCGTAGTGCAGGATCTGCGGCTCTTCATGGAACACCTTGCCGATGCCGTGGCCGCAGAACTCACGAACCACCGAAAAACCGTTTTTCTCGGCGTGCTTCTGGATGATTTCACCGATGTCGCCCAGGCGGCAGCCGGGCTTGACGATCTCGATCGCCTTGTACATGCATTCCTGGGTCACTTGCGACAGGCGCTCGGCCCAGACCGGCACGGTGCCGACGTGGAACATGCGGCTGGTGTCGCCGTGGTAGCCATCCTTGATCACGGTGACGTCGATGTTCAGGGTGTCGCCATCCTTGAGCGGCTTGTCGTTCGGGATGCCGTGGCAGACCACATGGTTGATCGAGGTGCAGATCGACTTGGGATAGCCCTTGTAGTTCAGCGGGGCAGGGATGGCCTTCTGCTCGTTGACGATATAGTCGTGGCAGATCTGGTTCAGTTGATCGGTGGTAACGCCCGGTTTGACATGTTCAGCAATCATTTCCAGCACATCGGCGGCCAGTTTGCCGGCGACGCGCATTTTTGCGATGTCCTCGGGGGTTTTGAGGGTGACGGTCATACAGGCTCTCTCTGCGCTCGATGGCGCTTTCTTGACGAAAAGGGCGTTGCGCGATCGATCTTCGCAGCCCTGAAAAACGCGATTCTAACAGACGATCAGCGCAAATCCGCGGCTCAGTGCATCGCTTCTCCTTATAGAATGGTGCATTCTGGGCGGATTCCAAGGGCTGGCGATGTGCGTTCGCCTCGATTTGAGAATCCGGGTTCCGTTTTTTCCATCCTTGTGGTATAAAATGCGCCGCTTTCCGGGGATGCCCCGAAAAGCCTAAATCCACACACGTGTCGACACGATGACCTGGGTGCCGCAAGCGAAATGCTGGTGGTTGGTCATTGGGATACGTGGAGGCCAAACCCGACTTATTAAGGAACTATCATGTCCCAAGTCAACATGCGCGATATGCTGAAGGCCGGTGTGCACTTCGGTCACCAGACCCGTTACTGGAACCCGAAAATGGGTAAGTACATTTTCGGCGCGCGTAACAAGATCCACATCATCAACCTTGAAAAAACCCTGCCAATGTTCAACGAAGCTCTGACTTTCGTAGAGCGTCTGGCCCAGGGCAAAAACAAGATTCTGTTCGTCGGCACCAAGCGTTCCGCTGGCAAGATCGTTGCTGAAGAAGCAGCACGTTGCGGTTCGCCGTACGTCGATCACCGCTGGTTGGGCGGCATGCTGACCAACTTCAAGACCATCCGTGCTTCCATCAAGCGTCTGCGTGACCTTGAAGTACAAGCCGAAGACGGTACTTTCGCCAAGCTGACCAAGAAAGAAGCGCTGATGCGCTCCCGTGACCTGGAAAAGCTGGATCGTTCCCTGGGTGGTATCAAGGACATGGGCGGTCTGCCAGACGCTCTGTTCGTTATCGACGTTGATCACGAGCGCATCGCGATCACCGAAGCCAACAAGCTGGGCATCCCGGTTATCGGCGTAGTCGATACCAACAGCAGCCCGGAAGGCGTTGACTACATCATCCCAGGCAACGATGACGCAATCCGCGCTATCCAGCTGTACATGGGTTCGATGGCTGACGCTGTTATCCGTGGTCGCAACAACGTTGCCGGCGGCACCGTAGAGTTCGCAGCTGAAGAAACTCAGGCTGCAGCTGAGTAATTGACGCCCTGGCGTTGACTCAGTAAGCAAAAAGGGGGCTTGGCCCCCTTTTTGCCACCTCGAAAACCATTTGTCGGCGCCCACTGCTCTATCTGTAACGTGCGGCAGCTAACAAGGGTGGTTCGGGAAGAATTGAACGCCCGTTCGATCGGGTGGAATGGTTGATAACCTATCCAAGAGGAATTTTGAAATGGCAGAGATTACTGCAGCGTTGGTCAAAGAACTGCGCGAGCGTACTGGCGAAGGCATGATGGACTGCAAAAAGGCCTTGACCAAGGCCGGCGGCGACATCGAGAAAGCCATTGATGACATGCGTGCTTCGGGCGCCATCAAGGCTGCCAAGAAAGCGGGCAACGTTGCCGCTGAAGGCGCCATCGCCATCAAGGCTGACGACAAGTCCGCCGTACTGCTGGAAGTGAACTCGCAGACCGACTTCCTGGCACTGCAAGACGACTTCAAGAACTTCGTTGCTGCCAGCGTAGAAAAAGCATTCGACGAAAAACTGACCGACGCAGCTCCGCTGATCGCTGCTCAGGAATCGGCTCGTGAAGCCCTGGTGGCCAAAGTTGGCGAAAACGTCAACATCCGTCGCCTGGTTCGCGTTGAAGGTGACGTGGTCGGTACTTACCTGCACGGTAACAAGATCGGTGTTGCTGTTGTTCTCAAGGGCGGCGATGTTCAGCTGGCCAAAGAGATCGCCATGCACGTGGCGGCAAGCAACCCTGAGTTCCTGCTGCCATCGCAGGTTTCGCCAGAAGCCATCGAGCGTGAAAAGGGCGTTTTCCTGTCCTTGAACGAAGACAAGATGAAAGGCAAGCCAGCTGAAATCGTCGAGAAGATGATTGCCGGCCGTATCACCAAGTTCCTGGCCGAAGCCAGCCTGGTTGAGCAAGCTTTCGTGATGAACCCGGAAGTCACCGTAGGTGCCCTGGCCAAGAAAGCCGGCGCTGAAATCGTTTCCTTCACCTACTTCAAAGTGGGCGAAGGCATCGAGAAGCCAGTTGACAACTTCGCTGAAGAAGTTGCCGCACAACTGGCTGCCGCCAAGCAATAAGACGGTTTTTTTAACTGTCGCCCTGAAGAGGCTGCCCGCTCACGCGCGCAGCCTCTTTTCAGATGGGTTGCCAATTTTTAATTGGCTTCCACTTGGAACTGGCTTACAAAGCCATGTTCCGATGGCGCTGAAGCAGCGTCACGCTAGAGTGAACGCCAGCTGAAAAACAGCTCGCAAAGAATTTTTAAAATACGCCGCAGGAGAGATTCGCAATGGCTCAGCAGGGCAGTGGTTATCAGGCTCGCTATAAACGCATTCTACTCAAGCTTAGCGGCGAGGCCCTGATGGGCTCGGAAGAGTTCGGGATCGACCCGAAGGTTCTGGATCGCATGGCGCTGGAAGTCGGCCAGTTGGTCGGCATCGGTGTCCAGGTCGGCCTGGTGATCGGCGGCGGCAACCTGTTCCGCGGCGAAGCGCTGAGCAAGGCCGGCATGGACCGGGTCACAGGCGACCACATGGGCATGCTGGCCACTGTGATGAACGCCCTGGCCATGCGCGACGCGCTGGAACGTGCCAATATCTCGGCCATCGTGATGTCGGCCATTTCCATGGTGGGTGTGACCGATCACTACGATCGCCGCAAGGCCATGCGCCACCTGAACTCCAAGGACGTGGTGATTTTCGCGGCCGGCACCGGTAATCCGTTCTTCACCACGGATTCCGCGGCTTGCCTGCGTGCAATCGAAATCGATGCCGATGTCGTGCTCAAGGCAACCAAGGTCGATGGCGTCTACACCGCTGACCCATTCAAAGACCCGCATGCCGAGAAGTTCGATCATCTGACCTACGATGAAGTACTGGATCGCAAGCTGGGCGTGATGGATCTGACGGCCATTTGCCTGTGCCGCGACCACAAGATGCCGCTGCGCGTCTTTAACATGAACAAGCCCGGCGCCCTGCTGAACATCGTCCATGGTGGCGCTGAAGGGACCCTGATCGAGGAAGGCCAACAATGATCAACGAAATCAAGAAAGACGCTCAAGAGCGCATGCAGAAGTCCGTGGAATCGCTGGCGCACAACTTCGGTCGGATCCGTACCGGCCAGGCGCACCCAAGCATTCTGGAAGGTGTAATGGTTCCGTATTACGGCGCCGATACCCCGCTCAAGCAAGTGGCGAACATCACCGTCAAGGACGCCCGTACCCTGCAAGTCGTTGCCTTCGAGCGCAACATGCTCGGTGCCGTCGACAAGGCCATCGGCAGTGCAGGTCTGAACCTGAACCCGACCAACCTGGGTGAGTTGCTGCTGATCTCCATGCCGGCCCTGACCGAGGAAACCCGCAAGGGCTTCACCAAGCAGGCGCGTGATGTAGCTGAAGATGCCCGCGTTGCCGTGCGCAACATCCGTCGCGATGCCAACAGCTCGCTGAAGGATCTGGTCAAGGAAAAGGAAATCAGCGAAGACGAAGAGCGTCGCGCAACTGGCGAAATCGATGATCTGACCAAGAAGTACGTGGCTCAAATCGACGCGAACCTGGCGCAGAAAGAAAAAGACCTGATGGCCGTATAAGGGTCGCGTGTTCATGGAAAAGACCAAGCAGGTTGCACCTTCCGCGGTGCCGCGCCATGTCGCGATCATCATGGATGGTAATAATCGCTGGGCGAAAAAACGCTTTATGCCGGGTGTCGCCGGGCATAAAGCGGGTGTGGATGCGGTGCGTGCAGTCATTGAGGTGTGCGCCGAGGCAGGGGTCGAAGTATTGACCCTGTTCGCGTTCTCCAGCGAGAACTGGCAGCGCCCGGCCGATGAAGTCAGTGCCTTGATGGATCTGTTCTTCAAGGCATTGCGTCGTGAGGCCAAGCGCCTCAACGACAACAACATCAGCTTGCGCATCATTGGCGACCGCTCGCGCTTCCACCCGGAGCTCCAGGCCGCCATGCGTGAAGCCGAGGCCATGACGGCCGGCGCCAATCGCTTCGTCCTGCAGATCGCCGCCAACTACGGCGGTCAGTGGGATATCGCCCAAGCCGCACAGCGTCTGGCGCGTGAAGTCCAGGCGGGGCATCTGCGGCCGGAAGACATTACCCCGGAATTGCTGCAAACCTGCCTGGCCACCGGCGACCTGCCGTTGCCGGACTTGTGCATCCGTACCGGTGGCGAGCATCGCATCAGTAACTTCCTGCTGTGGCAGCTGGCCTACGCCGAGTTGTACTTCTCCGACCTGTTCTGGCCGGACTTCAAACACGATGCCATGCGCAATGCGCTGGCCGATTTCGCATCTCGCCAGCGCCGCTTCGGTAAAACGAGCGAGCAGGTCGAGGCTGGAGCCCGGGTTTAATGCTTAAACAACGAATCATCACCGCGCTGATCCTGCTGCCGATTGCCCTGGGTGGGTTTTTTCTGCTGGAGGGTTCCGCTTTTGCGCTGTTCATCGGCCTGGTCGTAACCCTGGGCGCCTGGGAATGGGCGCGCCTGGCCGGTTTCGCTGCGCAAGCGTTTCGTGCCGGCTATGCCGCCGTCGTCGCCTTGATGCTGTTCGTCATGTACATCCTGCCCGGCCTTGCGCCCTGGGTGTTGGGGGCTTCGGTGCTCTGGTGGGCGCTGGCGACTTACCTGGTGCTGACCTACCCGCGCTCCAGTGAGCATTGGGCGAGCGCCGCCTGCAAGCTGCTGATCGGCCTGTTGATCCTGTTGCCGGCCTGGCAAGGCCTGGTGCAGATCAAGCAGTACCCGCTGGGCAACTGGTTGATCATGGCGGTGATGGTGCTGGTCTGGGGCGCGGATATCGGTGCCTATTTCTCCGGACGTGCGTTTGGCAAGCGCAAGCTGGCGCCGCAGGTCAGCCCGGGCAAAAGCTGGGAAGGCGTGTACGGCGGCCTGGCCCTGAGCCTGGTGATCACCACCCTGGTTGCCCTGGTGCGCGACTGGACGGTGGCCGAATTGTTCAAGGGGCTGATCGGCGCCGCGCTGATCGTGTTCGTCTCGGTGGTGGGTGATCTCACCGAAAGCATGTTCAAGCGCCAGTCCGGGATCAAGGACAGCAGCAACCTGCTGCCGGGGCATGGCGGCGTGCTGGATCGCATCGACAGTCTGACCGCGGCGATCCCGGTATTTGCCGTACTGTTGTGGATGGCTGCACCATGAGCCGTCCTCAGCAGATTACCGTCCTCGGGGCGACCGGCTCGATTGGTCTGAGCACCCTGGATGTCATCGCCCGCCACCCTGAGCGCTACCAGGTCTTCGCCTTGAGCGGTTTCACTCGCCTGAGCGAGCTGCTGGCGCTGTGCGTGCGTCACGTCCCGCGGTTTGCCGTGGTGCCTGAGGCCGCTGCTGCCCGCGGCTTGCAGGATGACCTGCGCGCTGCCGGTCTTGCCACTCGCGTGCTGGTGGGGGAGGAGGGGTTGTGCCAGGTGGCTGCCGACCCTGAGGTTGATGCGGTCATGGCGGCCATCGTCGGCGCCGCAGGCCTGCGCCCGACCCTGGCGGCCGTCGAGGCCGGCAAGAAGATCCTTCTGGCCAACAAGGAGGCGCTGGTCATGTCCGGCGCCTTGTTCATGCAGGCCGTGCGCAAAAGCGGCTCGGTATTGCTGCCGATCGACAGTGAGCACAACGCGATTTTCCAATGCATGCCCCGGGATTTTGCCCGTGGCCTGGAACCGGTCGGCGTACGCCGGATCCTGCTGACCGCCTCTGGCGGTCCGTTCCGGCAGACGCCCATGGCCGAGCTGGCGCATGTTTCACCCGAGCAGGCCTGTGCCCACCCTAACTGGTCCATGGGGCGCAAGATCTCGGTCGATTCGGCCAGCATGATGAATAAAGGGCTTGAACTGATCGAGGCCTGCTGGCTGTTCGATGCCAAGCCGTCCCAGGTTGAAGTAGTGATCCACCCACAAAGCGTGATTCATTCGCTGGTCGACTACATCGATGGTTCGGTATTGGCCCAGTTGGGTAACCCGGACATGCGCACGCCGATCGCCAACGCGCTGGCCTGGCCGGAGCGAATCGACTCGGGCGTGCCGCCGCTGGACCTGTTTGCCGTCGCGCGCCTGGACTTCCAGGCCCCGGACGAAGATCGATTCCCGTGCCTGCGACTGGCGCGCCAGGCAGCCGAGGCGGGTAACAGCGCTCCGGCGATGTTGAATGCGGCAAATGAAGTCGCTGTCGCGGCCTTTCTCGACGGACGGGTTCGTTACCTGGAAATCGCGAGTATCATCGAGGAAGTCCTCAATCTCGAACCTGTGGTTGCAGTGAATGATCTTGAGGCGGTGTTCACGGCGGATGCCAAGGCGCGTTTGCTGGCTGAACAATGGTTGAGTCGTCAAGGGCGGTAAGTGCTGCGATGCAGGACTGGATAGGAATGCGGAGAAAATAGATGAGCGCGCTCTATATGATTGTCGGCACCCTGGTCGCTTTGGGCGTGCTGGTTACCTTCCACGAGTTCGGCCATTTCTGGGTCGCGCGTCGCTGTGGGGTCAAGGTGCTGCGTTTCTCCGTGGGCTTCGGCATGCCGCTGCTGCGCTGGCACGACAAGAAGGGTACCGAATTCGTGGTGGCTGCCATTCCATTGGGTGGCTACGTGAAGATGCTCGACGAGCGTGAAGGCGAAGTGCCGGCCGATCAGCTCGAGCAATCCTTCAACCGCAAAACCGTGCGCCAGCGCATCGCTATCGTGGCGGCGGGGCCGATTGCCAACTTCTTGCTGGCAATGGTTTTTTTCTGGGCGTTGGCGATGCTCGGCACCGAGCAGGTGCGCCCGGTCATCGGCGCTGTCGAGTCCGGTAGCCTGGCTGCCAAGGCGGGCCTGAACGCAGGTCAGGAAATCGTTGCCATCGACGGCGAGCCCACTTTCGGCTGGGCTGCGGTCAATCTGCAACTGGTCCGTCGCCTGGGTGAAAGCGGTTCCCTGCAGCTGCTGGTTCGCGAGCAGGGCACTACAGTGGATTCGCCGCGCGAGCTGGTGTTGGACAACTGGCTCAAAGGTGCCGATGAACCGGATCCGATTCGTTCCCTGGGCATTCGCCCGTGGCGCCCGGCATTGCCGCCCGTCCTGGCTGAACTGGATTCCAAAGGCCCGGCCCAGGCCGCCGGCCTGAAGACCGGTGACCGCCTGTTGGCGCTCGATGGCAAGGCCGTGGATGACTGGCAGCAGGTCGTCGATATCGTTCGTATGCATCCTGATACCAAAATCATGCTGCGGGTGGAGCGTGACGGTGCTCAAATCGACGTTCCCGTGATGTTGGCTGCCCGTGGCGAAAAAAAGGCACCCAGTGGTTACCTGGGGGCAGGGGTAAAAGCTGTCGATTGGCCACCAGAGATGATTCGCGAAGTCAGTTTCGGGCCGTTGGCAGCCGTGGGGGAAGGGGCTCGACGCACCTGGACGATGAGCGTGCTGACCCTCGATTCGCTGAAGAAAATGTTGTTCGGCGAGCTCTCGGTAAAAAACTTGAGTGGACCGATAACCATTGCTAAAGTGGCGGGCGCTTCGGCCCAGTCGGGTGTCGCTGATTTCCTGAATTTCCTTGCTTATCTGAGTATTAGCCTGGGGGTTCTGAATTTGCTGCCCATTCCTGTGCTGGATGGGGGGCATTTGTTGTTTTATCTGATCGAGTGGGCGCGTGGTCGTCCCTTGTCGGATCGGGTGCAAGGTTGGGGGATACAGATCGGCATCAGTTTGGTGATCGGGGTGATGTTGCTTGCTCTGGTTAATGATCTGGGTCGACTGTAACGCTTCGCTGAATTGCGAATCTGCCGCATTTTGCGGCAGTTTTTATTGCCAGTTGGAATAAGAAAGGACTTCATGAAACGTCTGCTGCTAACTGCGGTTCTCACCGTATTGATGATCGCCGAAGTTCACGCCGAGTCCTTCACTATCTCTGATATTCGCGTCAATGGCCTCCAGCGGGTCTCCGCGGGTAGCGTCTTTGGTGCTTTGCCGTTGAACGTCGGTGAACAGGCGGATGATCGACGCCTGGTGGAATCCACTCGTGCGCTGTTCAAAACCGGGTTCTTTCAAGATATCCAACTGGGCCGCGATGGCAACGTCCTGGTTATCACGGTAGTCGAGCGTCCGTCGGTTGCCAGTATCGAGATCGAAGGCAACAAGGCGATCTCCACCGAAGACCTGATGAAGGGTCTCAAGCAATCCGGCCTGGCCGAAGGCGAGATCTTCCAGCGCGCCACCCTCGAAGGCGTACGTAACGAACTGCAGCGCCAGTACGTCGCCCAGGGTCGCTACTCGGCTACCGTCGACACTGAAGTGATCCCGCAGCCGCGCAACCGCGTCGGCTTGAAGGTCAACATCAACGAAGGCACCGTTGCCGCTATCCAGCACATCAACGTGGTAGGCAACACGGTCTTCCCTGATGAAGACCTGATCGACCTGTTCGAACTCAAGACCACCAACTGGCTGTCGTTCTTCAAGAACGATGACAAGTACGCCCGTGAAAAACTCTCCGGTGACCTGGAGCGCCTGCGTTCCTACTACCTGGACCGCGGCTACATCAACATGGACATCGCTTCGACCCAGGTGTCCATCACGCCGGACAAGAAGCACGTCTACATCACCGTCAACATCAACGAAGGTGACAAGTACACCGTTCGTGACGTGAAGCTCAGCGGCGACCTGAAAGTCCCTGAAGACCAGGTCAAGTCGCTGCTGCTGGTACAGAAAGGCCAGGTGTTCTCGCGCAAGCTGATGACCACCACGTCTGAACTGATCACTCGTCGCCTGGGTAACGAGGGCTACACCTTCGCCAACGTCAATGGCGTGCCTCAGCCCCACGATGACGACCACACGGTAGACATCACCTTCGCTGTCGATCCAGGCAAGCGTGCCTACGTGAACCGCATCAACTTCCGTGGCAACACCAAGTCCGAAGACGAAGTGCTGCGTCGCGAAATGCGCCAGATGGAAGGCGGCTGGGCCTCGACCTACCTGATCGACCAATCCAAGACCCGTCTGGAGCGTCTGGGCTTCTTCAAGGAAGTCAACGTTGAAACCCCGGCTGTACCGGGTGTCGATGACCAGGTTGACGTCAACTACAGCGTTGAAGAGCAGGCGTCCGGTTCGATTACCGCCAGCGTCGGCTTCGCCCAGAGTGCGGGCCTGATCCTCGGTGGTTCGATCACCCAGAACAACTTCCTCGGCACCGGTAACAAGGTCAGCCTCGGCTTGACCCGCAGCGAATACCAGAGCCGCTACAACTTCGGTTACGTTGACCCCTACTGGACTGCCGATGGCGTGAGCCTGGGCTACAACGCGTTCTACCGTACGACTGACTACGATGACCTCGACGTCGACGTAGCCAGCTATGCCGTGGACAGCCTGGGTGCCGGCGTGAGCGTCGGTTATCCGATCAGCGAGACTTCGCGCCTGACCTTCGGCCTGACGGCCCAGCAGGACGAGATCAAGACCGGTGTCTATACCGTCGACGAAATCTTTGATTTCGTTAACAAGGAAGGCGACAAGTACCTGAACTTCAAGGCTTCGGCCGGTTGGTCCGAGTCCACCCTGAACAAGGGCGTACTGGCGACCCGTGGTCATTCCCAGAGCCTCGTGCTGGAATCCACGGTTCCAGGCAGCGACCTGTCGTTCTTCAAGCTCGACTACCGTGGCCAGTTGTTCCAGCCACTGAGCGACAACTACACCATGCGCCTGCATACCGAACTGGGTTATGGCGATGGTTACGGTTCGACCGATGGCTTGCCATTCTATGAAAACTACTATGCTGGTGGTTTCAACTCGGTTCGCGGCTTCAAGGACAGCACCCTGGGTCCTCGCAGTACACCAAGTACCGGCAAGAACCCTGGCACTGCGCTCGACCCGGACCAGGATCCGCTGCCGTTCGGTGGTAACGTCCTGATCCAGGGTGGTGTTGAAGTCCTGTTCCCGCTGCCGTTCGTCAAGGACCAGCGTTCCCTGCGTACCTCGGTATTCTGGGATGTGGGTAACGTTTTCGACTCATCGTGCTCTGATTCCACCAACGCTGATGGCACGAAGTCCAACACCAAGTGCAACGACATCAGTCTGAGCAATATGGCCAGTTCCGTCGGTGTGGGTGTGACCTGGGTCACCGCACTGGGTCCTCTGAGTTTTGCGTTGGCCATGCCAGTCAAGAAACCGGATGACGCTGAAACTCAAGTGTTCCAATTCTCCCTCGGTCAGACGTTCTAAGCGTCTGCCCCAAGATAACGACAATGGATTTTGTAGGAGTGCATCGTGCGTAAGTTGACTCAATTGGTTCTCCTGGCTTCCGTACTGGTTGCAGGTCCGGCATTTGCCGACATGAAAATCGCCGTCCTGAACTATCAGATGGCCCTGCTGGAATCCGATGCGGCCAAGAAATACGCCGTGGATGCCGAGAAGAAATTCGGTCCTCAGCTGAGCAAGCTCAAGACGCTGGAAAGCAGCGCCAAGGGTATCCAGGATCGCCTGATGGCCGGTGGCGACAAAATGCAGCAAGGCGAGCGTGAGCGTCTGGAGCTTGAATTCAAGCAAAAGGCCCGTGACTTCCAGTTCCAGTCCAAGGAACTGAACGAAGCCAAAGCCGTTGCCGACCGTGAAATGCTGAAGCAGCTCAAGCCGAAACTGGACAGCGCTGTGGAAGAAGTCATCAAGAAAGGTGCTTTTGACCTGGTCTTCGAGCGTGGTGCAGTGATTGATGTCAAACCTCAGTACGACATCACGCGCCAGGTTATCGAGCGCATGAATCAGCTGAAGTAATCCATGACAGTGACCATTAAGCTCGGCCAGCTGGCCGAGTTCCTCGGCGCCACGCTACGTGGCGACCCGGAGAAAGCAATTACTGGGCTAGCCACCTTGCAGGAGGCTGGCCCAGCTCAGTTGAGCTTTCTCGCAAACCCCCAATACCGCAAATACCTGGCAGGCAGTCAGGCGGCAGCGTTGTTGCTCAAGGCCGCTGACGCCGAAGGTTTTGCCGGGGATTGCCTGGTGGTGCCCGATCCTTACGCTGCTTACGCGCGTATTTCCCACCTGTTCGATCCCAAGCCCAAGGCGGCAGCCGGTATTCATCCGACGGCAGTGATTGCCGCGGATGCGGTGGTCGATCCGGCGGCGAGTATCGGTGCATTTGCGGTGATCGAAAGCGGGGCGCATATTGCTGCCGGTACGACCATTGGTGCGCACTGCTTCATCGGCGCCCGCAGCGTCGTTGGCGAAGGCGGCTGGCTGGCACCGCGCGTCACGCTGTATCACGACGTGCGCGTCGGCAAGCGGGTGGTGATCCAGTCCGGTGCGGTGCTTGGCGGCGAAGGCTTCGGCTTTGCCAACGAGAAAGGCATCTGGCAGAAAATTGCCCAGATCGGTGGTGTCCTGGTCGGCGATGACGTGGAAATCGGCGTGAACACCGCCATTGACCGTGGTGCGCTGGCCGATACCGTCATTGGCAATGGTGTGAAACTCGACAACCAGATCCAGATCGCCCACAACGTTCAGGTCGGTGATCACACCGCCATGGCGGCCTGCGTGGGGATCTCCGGCAGCACTAAAATCGGCAAGCATTGCATGCTCGCCGGTGGCGTAGGGCTGGTGGGGCATATCGATATTTGCGACAACGTTTTCATCACCGGGATGACCATGGTGACCCACTCGATCACCGAGCCGGGTGCCTATTCTTCCGGAACGGCGATGCAGCCAGCCGCCGAGTGGCGCAAAAGCGCGGCCCGTATTCGTCAGCTCGATGACATCGCGCGGCGTCTGCGACAGCTGGAAAAGCAAACTGGGGACGTGACCCCTGGCGGTAATGCTTCATCAGATGGCTGATACCATTTCCATATCAAGTGTGCACAGCCGCTAGACTGCGTCCTTGATTTGCTAGAGGAGTGTGCATCAGTCGCGCGCTCCCAATCTTTACATAGGCTTCCCCCCGAAATGATGGACATCAACGAGATTCGCGAATACCTGCCTCACCGTTACCCGTTCCTGCTGGTGGACCGGGTAGTGGAGCTGGATGTTGAAGGCAAGCGCATTCGCGCCTACAAGAATGTCAGCATCAACGAACCCTTCTTCAATGGTCACTTTCCTGCGCATCCAATCATGCCGGGCGTACTGATCATCGAAGCGATGGCTCAGGCTGCAGGGATCCTTGGTTTCAAAATGCTCGACGTGAAACCCGCCGACGGCACCCTTTATTACTTCGTCGGCTCCGACAAGCTGCGCTTCCGCCAGCCTGTACTGCCGGGCGACCAGCTGATCCTGGAAGCCAAGTTCATCAGCTGCAAGCGGCAGATCTGGAAGTTCGAGTGCCAGGCTTCGGTCGATGGCAAGCCGGTCTGCTCCGCTGAAATCATCTGCGCGGAACGCAAACTATGAGTTTGATCGACCCTCGCGCAATCATCGATCCGACGGCCGTCCTGGCTGACGGTGTCGAGGTCGGCCCGTGGTCGATCATCGGCGCAGGTGTGGAAATCGGCGAGGGGACCGTGATCGGGCCGCATGTGATTCTCAAGGGCCCGACCCGAATCGGTAAGCACAACCGTATCTACCAGTTTTCCTCGGTAGGTGAGGACACGCCCGATCTGAAATACAAAGGCGAGGAAACCCGCCTGGTGATGGGTGACCACAACGTCATCCGCGAAGGTGTGACGATTCACCGTGGGACCATTCAGGACCGTTCGGAAACCACCCTGGGCGATCACAACCTGATCATGGCCTACGCCCACATCGGTCACGACAGTGTCATCGGCAACCACTGCATCCTGGTCAACAACACGGCGCTGGCCGGCCACGTGCACGTGGAAGACTGGGCGATCCTGTCCGGTTTTACCCTGGTTCACCAGTATTGCCACATCGGTGCCCACAGCTTTTCCGGCATGGGTACGGCGATTGGCAAGGACGTCCCGGCCTATGTCACGGTGTTCGGCAACCCGGCCGAAGCCCGCAGCATGAACTTCGAAGGCATGCGCCGTCGCGGTTTCAGCGAAGACGCGATCCACGCCCTGCGTCGTGCCTACAAGGTGGTCTATCGCCAGGGCTTGACGGTTGAGCAGGCGCTCGCCGAACTGGCCGAATCCTCTGCCCAGTTCCCGGAAGTGGCGGTGTTCCGCGACTCCATACAGTCCTCGACCCGCGGCATCACCCGCTAACCATGGCCAATTTGCGTATTGCGCTGGTGGCGGGCGAGGCTTCCGGCGACATTTTGGGCGCGGGTCTGATGCGCGCGCTCAAGGCTCGCCATCCGGCGGTCGAGTTCATCGGAGTCGGCGGTCCGTTGATGCAGGCCGAAGGCCTGACGTCCTACTTTCCCATGGAACGCCTGTCGGTCATGGGCCTGGTGGAAGTGCTGGGCCGTTTGCGGGAATTGCTGGCGCGCCGCAAGAAGCTGGTAGCCGACCTGATCGCCGCGAAGCCGGACGTGTTCATCGGTATCGATGCCCCGGACTTCAACCTCAACATCGAACTCAAGTTGCGTCAGGCCGGGATCAAGACCGTGCATTACGTCAGTCCGTCGGTCTGGGCCTGGCGGCAGAAGCGGGTGCTGAAGATTCGCGAAGGTTGCGACCTGATGCTCACGCTGTTCCCGTTCGAAGCGAAATTCTACGAAGAGAAGGGTGTGCCGGTGCGGTTTGTCGGGCACACCCTGGCCGATGCCATTCCGCTGGAAGCCGATCGCGCTGCGGCGCGGGCCGAACTGGGATTGCCCGACGGGCCGTTGGTGGCGCTGATGCCCGGCAGTCGTGGCGGCGAAGTCGGCCGACTAGGCGCCTTGTTTCTCGATACCGCCCAACGCCTGCGGGCACTGCGCCCCGGTGTGCGGTTTGTCGTGCCTTGTGCCAACCCACAGCGCCGGGCGCAGCTTGAAGAGCTGCTGGCCGGTCGCGATTTGCCGCTGACCTTGCTCGACGGCAAGTCCCATCTGGCTTTGGCAGCCTGCAACGCCGTACTGATTGCCTCGGGGACCGCAACGCTTGAAGCCTTGTTGTACAAGCGGCCGATGGTGGTTGCCTATCGCCTGGCACCGCTGACGTTCTGGATTCTCAAGCGCATGGTGAAGAGCCCGTACGTGTCCTTGCCGAACCTGCTGGCCCAGCGCCTGTTGGTGCCCGAGTTGTTGCAGGACGATGCCACGGTCGAAGCGCTGGCCCAGACCCTGTCGCCGCTGATCGAGGGTGGCGAAGAGCAAACCCGCGGTTTTGATGAAATTCACCGGACCCTTCGTCTGGATGCCTCCAACCAGGCTGCGGATGCAGTGCTGAACCTGATCGACCCAGTAAAATGAGTAAGACAAGCATGCAGATGGGGCTGGATTTCACCTTGGTCGCGGAAGTGGAAGAACTGGTTGCCGGTGTCGACGAAGTCGGTCGCGGCCCGTTATGCGGCGCCGTGGTGACCGCGGCGGTGATTCTTGATCCTAACCGTCCGATCCTCGGGCTGAACGACTCGAAGAAGCTCACCGAAGCCCGGCGCGAAAAACTCTATGACGAAATCTGCGAAAAAGCCCTTAGCTGGTGCATTGCCCGCGCGGAAGTCGAAGAGATCGATGAGCTGAACATCCTCCATGCCACCATGCTGGCCATGCAGCGCGCCATTGCCGGGCTGCACGTCCAGCCGAAACTGGCGATGATCGACGGCAACCGTTGCCCGAAGTTGCCGATGCGTGCCGAAGCGGTGGTGCAGGGCGACGGCAAGGTCCCGGCGATCGCCGCGGCATCGATTCTGGCCAAGGTCAGTCGCGACCGTGAAATGGCTGCTTTCGAATTGATCTACCCGGGTTACGGGATCGGCGGGCACAAAGGCTACCCGACGCCCGTTCATCTGGAAGCGCTGGCACGCCTGGGGCCGACGCCGATTCACCGGCGCTCGTTTGCCCCGGTGCGCCTGGCCTATGAGGCCGGAGAGAGTCTCATCGAGTCTTAGTTGCAAGGCTGATTTTTTTCACCAAGGCCCGGTACAATCCGGGCCTTGTTGTTTTCATGACTTAATGCAGGATCACTATGCCGGCTTCATTCGTTCACCTACGCCTGCACACTGAATACTCCCTGGTCGACGGTCTGGTGCGGATCAAGCCGCTGGTCAAGACCCTGGTCGGCATGAACATGCCTGCCGTAGCGGTCACTGACCAGAACAACATGTGTTCCCTGGTCAAATTCTATAAAAACGCCATGGGTGCCGGGATCAAGCCGATCTGCGGCGCCGACCTGTGGTTGTCGAACAAGGATCCGGACAACCCCCTGAGCCGGATCAGCCTGCTGGTGATGAATGCCGCGGGTTATCGCAACCTCACCGAATTGATCTCTCGAGGTTTCATCGACGGTCAGCGCAATGGCTCGATCATCATCGAGCGCGAATGGGTGGCCGAAGCCAGCGACGGCCTCATCATGCTGTCGGCGGCCAAAGAGGGCGAGATCGGCCAGGCCATGCTCAGCGGCAACCCGGACGAAGCGGAAACCCTGGCGCGTGAGTGGATGGCGGTTTTTCCGGATCGTTTCTACCTGGAAATCCAGCGCACCAACCGCCCCAACGATGAAGAGCAACTGCACGGCGCCGTGGCGCTGGCCGAGAAAATCGGCGCACCGCTGGTCGCGACCAACGACGTGCGCTTCATCAAGCAGGAAGATTTCGCCGCCCACGAAACCCGCGTATGCATCGGCGAGGGCCGGGCCCTCGACGATCCGCGCCGCTCGAAGAACTACAGCGATCAGCAGTACCTCAAAAGTGCCGAGGAAATGGCCGAGCTGTTCAGCGACATTCCCGAGGCGCTGGAAAACACCGTCGAGATCGCCAAGCGCTGCAACATCGAAGTCAAGCTGGGCACGCACTTCCTGCCCAACTTCCCGATCCCCGATGGCATGACCATCGACGAATACTTCCGCAAGGTGTCCTTCGATGGCCTCGAAGAGCGGCTGTCCGTCCTGCTGCCCAAGGACACCACCGAGGACTATGAAGCCAAGCGCCAGGTCTATGTCGACCGGCTGAATTTCGAGCTGGATATCATCATCCAGATGGGGTTCCCCGGTTACTTCCTGATCGTGATGGACTTTATCCAGTGGGCCAAGAACAACGGTGTGCCGGTAGGTCCTGGCCGGGGGTCGGGTGCCGGGTCGCTGGTGGCCTATGTGCAGAAGATCACCGACCTCGACCCGCTGGAATATGACCTGCTGTTCGAACGTTTCCTCAACCCGGAACGGGTCTCCATGCCCGACTTCGACGTCGACTTCTGCATGGACGGTCGCGACCGGGTGATCGACTACGTGGCCGAGAAATACGGCCGCAACGCGGTAAGCCAGATCATTACTTTCGGTTCCATGGCCGCCAAGGCTGTGGTCCGCGACGTGGCGCGGGTGCAGGGCAAGTCCTACGGCCTGGCGGATCGCCTGTCGAAGATGATCCCGTTCGAAGTCGGCATGACCCTGGAAAAGGCCTACGAACAGGAAGAAATCCTGCGTGACTTCATCAAGGTCGATGAAGAAGCCGCGGAAATCTGGGAGATGGCCCGCAAGCTTGAAGGCGTTGTGCGTAACGTCGGCAAGCACGCCGGTGGCGTGGTAATCGCGCCGACCAAGCTGACTGACTTCTCGCCCATTTATTGCGACGAAGCGGGCGATGGCCTGGTAACCCAGTTCGACAAGGACGACGTCGAAGCCGCCGGCCTGGTGAAGTTCGACTTCCTCGGCCTGCGGACCCTGACGATCATCGACTGGGCGCTGAAGACCATCAACCGCGACCGCGCCAAGGTCAACGAGCCGCCGCTGGACATCGCGTTCATCCCGCTGGACGATAAACCGACCTATTCGCTGCTGCAAAAAGCCGAAACCACAGCGGTGTTCCAGCTTGAATCCCGAGGCATGAAAGAGCTGATCAAGAAGCTCAAGCCCGACTGCCTGGAAGACTTGATCGCACTGGTAGCGCTGTTCCGTCCCGGCCCGCTGCAATCGGGCATGGTGGACGACTTCATCAACCGTAAGCACGGTCGCGCGGAACTCGCGTATCCGCACTCGGACTACCAGTACGAAGGCCTCAAGCCCGTATTGGCCCCGACCTACGGCATCATCCTGTATCAGGAACAGGTGATGCAGATCGCCCAGGTCATGGCCGGCTACACCCTCGGCGGTGCGGACATGCTGCGCCGGGCCATGGGTAAGAAAAAGCCCGAGGAAATGGCCAAGCAGCGCGGCGGTTTCATCGAAGGTTGCGCGACCAACAACATCGACGCGGACCTTGCCGGTAACATTTTCGACCTGGTGGAAAAATTCGCCGGTTACGGCTTCAACAAGTCCCACTCCGCCGCCTATGGCCTGGTGTCGTACCAGACCGCGTGGCTGAAAGCGCACTACCCGGCGCCGTTCATGGCCGCGGTACTCTCGGCGGACATGCACAACACCGACAAGGTCGTGACCTTGATCGAAGAAGTGCGCACGATGAAGCTGCGTCTCGACGCGCCGGACGTGAACACTTCCGAGTTCAAGTTCACGGTGAACGACGAAGGCCGGATCATTTACGGCCTTGGCGCGATCAAGGGTGTTGGCGAGGGGCCGGTGGAGGCGATCACCGAAGCGCGGCAGGACGGTCCGTTCAAGGACCTGTTCGATTTCTGCGCCCGGGTCGACCTCAAGCGCATCAACAAGCGCACCCTCGACGGCTTGATCCGCAGCGGTGCGCTGGATCGCCTGGGCCCGTATTTCCACGACGAAGCCAAAGCCTATCAGGCCAATATCGACCGCAACCGTGCGGTACTGCTGACCGCGATGGAAGAGGCGATCAAGGCTGCCGAGCAAACCGCCCGTACCCATGACAGCGGCCATGCCGACCTGTTTGGCGGGCTGTTCGTCGAGGAAGACGCCGACGTCTACGCCAATCATCGCAAGGCCAAGGAACTGACCCTCAAGGAACGGCTCAAGGGCGAGAAAGACACCCTGGGCCTGTACCTGACCGGTCACCCGATCGACGAATACGAAGGCGAAATCCGCCGTTTCGCCCGTCAGCGCATCATCGATTTGAAACCTGCGCGCGATACCCAGACCGTTGCCGGCATGATCATCGCCCTGCGGGTGATGAAAAACAAAAAGGGCGACAAGATGGGCTTCATCACCCTCGACGACCGTTCGGGGCGGATCGAAGCGTCGCTGTTCGCCGATGCGTTCCATTCCGCGCAATCGCTGTTGCAGACCGATGCGATGGTGGTGGTCGAAGGCGAAGTCAGCAACGACGACTTCTCCGGTGGCCTGCGCTTGCGGGTCAAGCGGGTGATGAGCATGGAGGATGCGCGCACCAACCTGGCCGAGAGCCTGCGCCTGAAGTTACACGCCAAGGATCTCAAGGGCGATCAGCTACGCTGGCTGGGTGAGCTGTTGAAGCGTCACCGCGGTGCGTGCCCGATCACCATGGACTACACGAGTCCCGATGCGAAAGCCTTGCTGCAGTTCGGCGAAGGCTGGCGAATCGACCCGGCGGATGCGTTGATTCAAGCCCTGCGTGACCAGTTCGGGCGAGACAACGTCTTCCTCCAATACCGTTAACGGTCAGGGTGTCGCTTTTAACTTTGAGCGGGGCCCTGAGCTTGACCAGAATTTAATCTCGACCTGAACGCGCCTGTCCCTTATGGTAGGGCGCGAATAGACAACCGGCCGGCCCAAGCTCTCTTGGACGTCGACCCAAGACGGACGCCTATGAACCCGAATTTTCTAGATTTCGAACAGCCGATCGCCGACCTGCAAGCCAAGATCGAAGAGTTGCGCTTGGTCGGTAATGACAATTCGCTGAATATCGGCGATGAGATTTCCCGCCTGCAGGACAAGAGCAGCACGCTGACCGAGGACATCTTCGGCAAGCTGACCAGTTGGCAGATCGCGCGTCTGGCGCGTCACCCGAAGCGTCCATATACCCTGGACTACATCGAACACATCTTCACCGAGTTCGACGAGCTGCATGGTGACCGTCACTTTTCCGACGACGCCGCCATCGTTGGCGGTATTGCCCGTCTGGAAGACCAGCCAGTAATGGTCATCGGTCACCAGAAAGGCCGCGAAGTGCGCGAAAAGGTTCGCCGCAACTTCGGCATGCCGCGTCCGGAAGGTTACCGCAAGGCCTGTCGCCTGATGGAAATGGCCGAGCGTTTCAAGATGCCGATCCTGACCTTCATCGACACCCCGGGCGCTTACCCTGGCATCGACGCTGAAGAACGCAACCAGAGCGAAGCGATTGCCTGGAACCTGCGCGTCATGGCTCGCCTGAAAACCCCAATCATCGCCACCGTGATCGGTGAAGGTGGTTCTGGTGGTGCGCTGGCCATCGGCGTTTGCGATCAGCTGAACATGCTGCAGTACTCGACCTACGCGGTGATCTCGCCGGAAGGTTGCGCATCGATCCTGTGGAAAACCGCCGAGAAAGCACCGGACGCCGCTGAAGCCATGGGCATCACCGCCGAGCGTCTCAAGGGCCTGGGCATCGTGGATAAAGTGATCAGCGAGCCACTTGGCGGCGCACACCGTGATCCGGCTGCTGCCGCTGCCTCGATCCGCGCCGAACTGAGCTCGCAACTGGCAATGCTGAAGAAGTTCGACAACGATGCGCTGCTGAAGCGCCGCTATGATCGTCTGATGAGCTACGGTCTCTAACGCGGTACCCCTGTAGGAGCTGCCGCAGGCTGCGATCTTTTGATCTTGATTTTTTAAGATCAAA
>NZ_JAXDEO010000040.1:0-63478 GCF_035064975.1 Pseudomonas sp. YuFO20 | reverse complement strand
GGCTTCGTGATAAGCGGTGTTCTGCTTTTCTTTCTCGGACATGACCATGGATTTGCGCTCGGCGCCCATCATGATCTTGTCTTTGGCCAGTTCGAACTCTTTCATCTCGACGATGCGCTTGCCGGCACGGGCAGCGAACAACGACGCCTCGTTGACCAGGTTGGCCAGGTCGGCACCGGAGAAGCCAGGGGTACCACGGGCGATCACGGCCGGAGCGACGTCGTCACCCATTGGCACTTTGCGCATGTGGACCTTGAGAATCTGTTCGCGACCACGGATATCCGGCAGGCCGACCACGACCTGACGGTCGAAACGGCCTGGACGCAGCAACGCAGGGTCCAGTACGTCGGGACGGTTGGTCGCGGCAATCACGATGATGCCGTCGTTCATTTCGAAGCCGTCCATCTCCACCAGCAACTGGTTGAGAGTCTGCTCGCGCTCATCGTGACCACCGCCCATGCCGGCACCACGGTGGCGACCGACGGCGTCGATTTCATCGATGAAGATGATGCATGGCGCGTGTTTCTTGGCCTGTTCGAACATATCGCGAACACGGCTGGCACCGACACCGACGAACATTTCGACGAAATCGGAACCGGAAATGGTAAAGAAAGGCACCTTGGCTTCGCCGGCAATCGCCTTGGCCAGCAAGGTTTTACCGGTACCCGGAGGACCGACCATCAGTACGCCGCGAGGAATGCGGCCACCCAGGCGCTGGAACTTGCCCGGATCACGCAGGAACTCGACCAGCTCGCCGACTTCTTCCTTGGCTTCGTCGCAACCTGCAACGTCTGCCAGGGTGGTTTTCACCTGGTCTTCGGAGAGCAGGCGCGCCTTGCTCTTGCCGAAGCTCATCGGCCCGCCCTTGCCACCGGCACCGCCCTGCATCTGGCGCATGAAGAACATGAACACCGCGATGATCACCAGGATCGGGAAGCTCGCCACCAGGAGTTGAGTCCAGATGCTTTGCTGCTCAGGCTGTTTGCCTTCGACCACGACGTGGTTATCCACCAGGTCGCCGATCAGGCCGTTGTCCTGGATTGCCGGACGAATGGTCTTGAAGCTGTCGCCATCGTTGCGTTTGCCGGTAATCACGTAGCCATCAACCGCCACGCGCTCGACCTTGCCATCCTTGACCTGCTGGATGAAGTCGGAATAGTTGAGGGTCTGCGGCTCGTTAGGGCTGGAGAAGTTGTTCATCACCGTCACCAGGACAGCCGCGATGATCAACCACAGGATCAGATTCTTTGCCATATCGTTCAATTAACTACCCTCTGAAGCAAGCGCCGCGTTGGCGCGCGCTTCGCATGATATTCACCGGCCTAACTTACTACATTACCTACAACTCTGGCAGGCGCCGTCTGTAACCCTTTGTGAAACACTTTCTACACAATATTCGCTTATGCACGCGAGGCGAAATACGAAAAACCTATCACCCCGCCAAAAAACCTCGTTTTACTCGCTGCGACCGCGATAGCCCCAAGCCAGCATGTATTGCTCGCGAGAGCTGCCACGCGAAGAGTCCGGCTTGAGCATCTGGATCTTGTCGAATTTCTTGCGAGCGTCCTTCAGGTAGACATCGAAACCTTCGCCCTGAAAGATCTTGATCACGAAATTACCACCAGGTTTGAGTATCCGCTCAGCCAAATCAAGTGCCAGCTCGCACAGGAACATGGCTTTGGGCATGTCCACTTCAGGCGTACCACTCATATTGGGGGCCATATCGGAAATCACAAGGTCCACCTGCGAATTACCGACGGCCTCAAGGATCCGGGCGAGCACTTCGTCCTGGGTGAAGTCACCCTGGATGAAAGTCACGTCCGGAATGCCGTCCATTTCCAGGATGTCCGAGGCGATCAGACGGCCTTGACCACCGATCAGCCGGCTGGTCACCTGCGACCAGCCACCGGGCGCCGCACCCAGGTCGACAACGCTCATGCCCGGACGGATCAGCTTGTACTTCTCCTGGATCTCCAGAAGCTTGTAACTCGCACGCGAGCGGTACCCGTCCTTCTGCGCCTGCTTCACATAGGGGTCATTGACATGTCTTTTCAGCCACTCAAGGCTTGTCTTGGAACGCGCCATCGGGCACCTCGATGATAAGGGTCGTGATTAGTTGGGCGGATCCACGAACCCTCGGGTAAAATGGCCGCCATTTTACAGAATCCAGACGAAAGGGTCAGATTATGCCGCTCACTCAAGAGCAGAAGAAACAGTACAAATCCATTGGCCACCATCTGAAACCAGTTTTGATTGTGGCTGACAACGGTTTGACTGAAGGTGTGTTAGCCGAACTCGAACGCGCATTGGCGGATCACGAGCTGATCAAGATCAAGCTCAACATCCTCGATCGCGAATCGCGCCTGGCATCCATTGCCGAGCTGTGCAAGGTTGGCAAAGCAGACCTGGTACAGGTCATCGGCAAGATGGCACTGATTTACCGCAAGAACTTCAGCGTCAACAAGCAGCTGTCGAACGTCCATCGCTTCAAGTGATGACAAGGGTCAAGGGTGTGCTTCGCGCACCCTGCCACTCCATCCGGGTACCGGCTGCATGATCAGCACCAGTCCCGAGAACCCCAGAACCATATAGCTGAACACCTGCCAGCGCTGCGCATCAGGCCAGCCGACAAGCACCGCGACAAACATCGCACACGCGCACAACGCGATCAGTAACACCTGCCCACGAAAATCCCGCCATAGACTGGCAAGGCCATTGGCCTGTACCAGCACCAAAGCCTGAAAGATCACGCACACGGCGGCAAACATCACCACCATGGTTTCGAACAAGCCGGCGATCTCATCGATCAGCAACGGTGCCAGGCCAATTCGACCCAACACCGGCTGCAAGCCGAGATGTACCAGCCACAGGCCGCCGACCCACAACATCTGGGCCAGCTGCCAGAGCATGGCGCCCGCATGCAGCGGGCGCCTGGCTTCAGATGTGACGGACTTCGACAATCTCGTACTCG
This sequence comes from Pseudomonas sp. YuFO20, assembly GCF_035064975.1. Classification (NCBI taxonomy): domain Bacteria; kingdom Pseudomonadati; phylum Pseudomonadota; class Gammaproteobacteria; order Pseudomonadales; family Pseudomonadaceae; genus Pseudomonas; species Pseudomonas sp. YuFO20. The sequence continues at coordinate 60,507 of NZ_JAXDEO010000040.1, read as the reverse complement.
ATAACGCCGCTTGGCGTTTTTACTGCAACCACATCACCCTCTTCCTTGCCGATCAAGGCACGGGCCAGGGGTGCGCCCACCGAAATCTTGCCGAGTTTGAAGTCTGCCTCGTCCTCTCCCACGATGTGGTAGGTGACGCGCTCATCCGTCTCGACGTTGGCGATTTCAACGGTGGTGCCGAAGATCACTTTGCCGGTGTGAGGAATGGTCGTGACATCGATGATGACCTGATTCTGGATCCGGCCTTCGATGTCACGAATCCGCGCCTCGACCATACCCTGCTGCTCGCGAGCAGCGTGGTATTCGGCGTTTTCCTTCAAGTCACCCAACTCACGGGCCGTACCGATGTCCTGGCTGAGCTTCGGACGAACGACCTTGGTCAGGTGAGTGTGTTCTTCTTCCAGGGCGCGAGCGCCCTGAACGGTCATCGGGTACTTGGTTATGCTCATGCCTTCAATCCTGCGTGTAGATCCTGCAAGCGGCGTACGGTCTTCTCGGGACCGAACTTCAGCGCTTCGCAGATCGCTTCGCCAGCAGCAATGGTCGTGGTGCAATAGATCTTGTGCTGCAGCGCGTTGCGACGAATGGAATAGGAGTCAGCGATCGACTGACGGCCTTCAGTGGTGTTGATGATCAGGGTGACTTCGTCATTCTTGATCATGTCGACTACGTGCGGACGCCCTTCGGTCACCTTGTTCACGCGGCGCACTTTCAGGCCTGCCGCTTCGATCAGCTTGGCGGTACCGGCAGTGGCAACCACTTCGAAGCCCAAGTTGATCAGATCACGGGCCACGCCCGCAACCAGTGGCTTGTCGTCATCACGAACGCTGATGAACGCAGTACCGCCGGTCGGCAGCACTTCGCTGGCGCCCATCTGGGCCTTGGCGAATGCTTCACCGAAGGTGTCGCCCACGCCCATCACTTCACCGGTGGACTTCATCTCCGGGCCGAGGATCGGGTCAACGCCAGGGAATTTGGCGAATGGGAACACCGCCTCTTTCACACTGTAGAAGTTCGGGATGATTTCCTTGGTGAAACCCAGCTCTTTCAGGGTTTTACCGGCCATCACGCGTGCGGCGATCATCGCCAGGGAAACACCGATGCACTTGGACACGAACGGTACGGTACGCGAAGCACGCGGGTTGACTTCGATGACGTAGATGTCTTCGCCTTGCAGCGCCAACTGTACGTTCATCAGGCCGACCACGCCCAGCTCCAGGGCCATTTTCTTGACCTGTTCGCGCATCTCGTCCTGGATGTGCGCCGGCAGCGAGTACGGCGGCAGCGAGCATGCCGAGTCACCGGAGTGAACGCCGGCCTGCTCGATGTGCTGCATGATCGCGCCGATGACGACGTCTTTACCGTCGCAGACCGCATCCACGTCCATTTCGATGGCGCAGTTGAGGAAGTGGTCCAGCAGCACCGGGCTGTCGTTGGACACTTGAACCGCTTCACGCAGGTAGCGCTTGAGTTCTTCTTCTTCGTAGACGATTTCCATCGCACGACCGCCCAATACGTAGGACGGACGCACCACCAGCGGGTAACCGATCTTGGCGGCTGCACGAATCGCTTCGTCTTCGCTGCGCACGGTGGCGTTTGGCGGCTGACGCAGGTTCAGGCGCTGGACCATCTGCTGGAAGCGCTCGCGGTCTTCGGCACGGTCGATGGCGTCAGGGCTGGTGCCGATGATCGGCACGCCTGCGGCTTCCAGGGCACGGGCCAGTTTCAGCGGGGTCTGGCCGCCGTACTGGACGATCACGCCTTTTGGCTTCTCGACGCGGACGATTTCCAGCACGTCTTCCAGGGTCACTGGTTCGAAGTACAGGCGATCGGAGGTGTCGTAGTCGGTGGAAACGGTTTCCGGGTTGCAGTTGACCATGATGGTCTCGTACCCGTCATCGCGCAGGGCCAGTGCCGCGTGTACGCAGCAGTAGTCGAACTCGATGCCCTGGCCGATACGGTTAGGACCGCCGCCCAGGATCATGATCTTGTCGCGGCCCGATGGCGCAGCTTCGCACTCTTCTTCGTACGTCGAGTAGAGGTACGCGGTATCGGTGGCGAACTCGGCGGCGCAGGTGTCGACGCGCTTGTAGACCGGGAAGATTTCCAGCTTGTGACGATGGGCGCGCAGGGCCTTCTCGGTCACACCCAGCAGCTTGGCCAGGCGCATGTCGGAGAAGCCTTTGCGCTTGAGGCGGAACATCAGGTCGCGGTCGATGCTGGTCAGACCCAGGGTCTTGACCTTCTCTTCGTCCTTGATCAGGTCTTCCATCTGTACCAGGAACCACGGATCGATCATGGTCATGCCGAAGATGTCTTCAACACTCATGCCGGCGCGCATGGCGTCCGCCACGTACCAGATACGCTCGGCGCCCGGCACGGTCAGCTCGCGCTTGAGCACGCTCATGCTTTCCGGGTTGCTCAGGTCAACCTTCTCGTCCAGGCCGCAAACGCCTACTTCCAGGCCGCGCAGGGCTTTCTGCAGGGATTCCTGGAAAGTACGGCCGATGGCCATGACTTCACCGACCGACTTCATCTGAGTGGTGAGACGCGCGTCAGCCTTGGCGAATTTCTCGAAGGCGAAACGTGGCAGCTTGGTCACGACGTAGTCGATGGACGGCTCGAAGGACGCCGGGGTCTTGCCGCCGGTGATGTCGTTCGACAGCTCGTCCAGGGTGTAGCCCACAGCCAGTTTGGCCGCGACCTTGGCAATCGGGAAGCCGGTGGCTTTCGAAGCCAGTGCCGACGAGCGGGATACACGCGGGTTCATCTCGATCACGACCATGCGGCCGGTGTTCGGGCAAATGCCGAACTGAACGTTGGAACCGCCGGTTTCCACGCCGATCTCGCGCAGTACCGCCAGGGAGGCGTTACGCAGGATCTGGTATTCCTTGTCGGTCAGGGTCTGTGCCGGTGCCACGGTGATCGAGTCACCGGTGTGCACGCCCATCGGGTCGAAGTTTTCGATGGAGCAGACGATGATGCAGTTGTCCTTCTTATCGCGGACAACCTCCATCTCGTATTCTTTCCAGCCGATCAGCGATTCGTCGATCAGCAGCTCTTTGGTCGGCGACAGGTCCAGGCCGCGGGCGCAGATTTCTTCGAACTCTTCACGGTTGTAAGCGATACCGCCACCGGTGCCGCCCATGGTGAAGGACGGACGGATGATGCACGGGAAGCCGAGCTTCTCGAGGACCGCATTGGCCTCTTCCATGCTGTGGGCGATACCGGAACGCGGGCACGCCAGGCCGATGGACTTCATCGCCTTGTCGAAACGCGAACGGTCTTCAGCCTTGTCGATGGTGTCGGCGTTGGCACCGATCATTTCTACGCCGAACTTCTCCAGAACGCCTTCACGCTCCAGGTCCAGGGCGCAGTTCAGTGCAGTCTGGCCGCCCATGGTTGGCAGCAGCGCGTCCGGACGCTCCTTCTCGATGATCTTGGCAACGGTCTGCCACTTGATCGGCTCGATGTAGGTGGCGTCGGCCATGGCCGGGTCGGTCATGATGGTGGCCGGGTTGGAGTTCACCAGGATGACGCGGTAACCCTCTTCGCGCAGGGCTTTGCAGGCCTGGGCGCCGGAGTAGTCGAATTCGCAGGCCTGGCCGATAACGATCGGGCCAGCGCCGAGAATCAGGATGCTTTTAATGTCTGTACGTTTTGGCATGGGTTTGTCACTCAAATCCGCAGGTCAGTCGGCAAGCCGTCTTGTTCAATCTGTGAAGACCCGAGGGGGCCACCGGTGTCGGGGCCGCCCTCAGGCTTTGCAACATCAGGGCGAGCGATCAGCGTCGCTTGGCCATCTCGTTGATGAAGCGATCGAACAGGGGTGCTACGTCGTTCGGGCCAGGGCTGGCTTCCGGGTGACCCTGGAAGCTGAAGGCGCTCTTGTCGGTACGCTCGATACCTTGCAGGGTGCCGTCGAACAGCGATTTGTGGATCGCGCGAACGTTGGCCGGCAGGGTCGCTTCGTCTACCGCGAAACCGTGGTTCTGGCTGGTGATCATCACAACACCCGTGTCCAGGTCCTGGACCGGGTGGTTGGCACCGTGGTGGCCGTGGCCCATTTTCAGGGTCTTGGCGCCGGAGGCCAGGGCCAGCAGTTGGTGACCGAGGCAGATGCCGAATACCGGGATCTCGGTTTCCAGCACGTCCTTGATCGCCTGGATCGCGTAGTCGCAAGGCTCCGGATCACCAGGGCCGTTGGACAGGAACACGCCGTCCGGCTTCAGGGCCAGTACATCGGCGGCAGGCGTCTGGGCAGGCACCACGGTCACACGGCAGCCGCGCTCGACCAGCATGCGCAGGATGTTCACCTTGACGCCGTAGTCGTAGGCCACCACGTGGTACGGCAGCTCGGAGGCTTCGATGGTCGCGTGGCTGTCGGTTTTCAGGTCCCAGACAGTCGAGCGCCACTCGTATTTCTCGGTGGTGCTGACGACTTTCGCCAGGTCCATGCCCTTGAGGCCAGGGAAACCCTGGGCAGCGGCGATGGCGGCCTCTTCGGAAATGTTGTCACCGGCCATGATGCAGCCGTTCTGCGCGCCTTTTTCACGCAGGATGCGCGTCAGGCGGCGGGTGTCGATACCGGCGATGGCCACAACGTTGTTGGCCTTCAGGTAGTCGGACAGGGACATGGTGTTACGCCAGTTGCTCGCCACCAGCGGCAGGTCACGGATGACCAGGCCAGCCGACCAGACGCGGTTGGACTCGGCGTCTTCCGGCGTGGTGCCGGTGTTGCCGATGTGCGGGTAAGTCAGGGTAACGATTTGTTGGGCGTAGGAAGGATCGGTAAGGATTTCCTGATAGCCGGTCATTGCGGTGTTGAACACCACCTCACCAACGGTTTGACCGTCGGCTCCAATGGCTTCGCCGCGAAAAATGCTGCCATCAGCAAGGGCGAGTATGGCTGGCTTAGTCAAGAAGACCTCCCGTAAATAAAGCCTGAAAGGGCGATCGCAGGTTGTAAAAAAGCGGAGTGACGTATGGACACGTCACCCCGCTTCTTCACTGAATTATTCTGCGCGCTTTTAGTGGACACACTAAAGCTGTAGCTTACAGAAAAAGGCCTTTTTGGTCTACCGCCAATGAGCCTTAAAGGCTGGAGAATGCGACAGGACGTCGCTTGGCGGGATAAAACCGGGCTCGAACGCTGTGCGCGAGCCCGATTTCGGGTGCATCTTAACGCAGGTCGAGCACGTCTTGCATGTCATATAGACCAGGCTCGCGCCCATCCAGCCACAAAGCGGCACGGACCGCACCCTTGGCGAAGGTCATGCGGCTGGAGGCCTTGTGGGTGATCTCGACACGCTCGCCATCGGCGGCGAACAGCACGGTGTGATCACCGACGATGTCGCCAGCACGAACAGTGGCAAAACCGATCGTCTCGCGCTCGCGAGCACCGGTCTGGCCTTCACGACCGTAAACCGCGACTTTCTTCAGGTCGCGACCCAGGGCATCGGCAATCACTTCACCCATGCGTACGGCAGTACCGGACGGCGCATCGACTTTATGCCGATGGTGGGCTTCGGTGATCTCGATATCGACATCGTCACCCAGCACCCGAGCGGCGGTGTCGAGCAGCTTCAGGCACAGGTTTACGCCGACGCTGAAGTTGGCCGCGAAGACGATCGGGATTTCCTTGCCCGCCTCCGCCAGCAACTGCTTCTCCTCAACGCTGAAGCCGGTAGTACCGATGATCATCGCCTTGTTGTGCTTACGGCAGAAGGCGAGGTTCTTCAGGGTCACCGTCGGGTGGGTGAAGTCGATCAGCACGTCGAACTCATCGACCACACGATCCAGATCACCCGACAGCGGCACGCCGATGCGACCGATGGCCGCCAGCTCGCCAGCGTCCGCGCCGACCAGCGTGCTGTCAGGACGATCCACTGCCGCCGTCAGACCGGCACCCTGCGCTTGCTGCACGGCTTCGATCAGGGTTTTGCCCATGCGCCCGGCGGCGCCCATCACAGCTATACGTCGCATGCCTGTCTCCTTACAAATCGCCGAAGAAGCGTTTCACGCCTTCGAACCAGCCTGTGGTTTTCGGTGAATGACTGTTGTCGTCCGCCAGGGAGTTGCGGAACTCTTCGAGCATTTCACGCTGACGACGGCTCAGGTTGACCGGCGTCTCGACCGCCACACGGCACATCAAGTCACCCGCACCGCCGCCACGCACCGGCGCAACGCCCTTGCCACGCACGCGGAACTGCTTGCCGGTCTGGGTCCCTTCAGGGATTTTCAGCTTGACCCGACCATCGAGGGTCGGAATCTCCAGCTCGCCACCCAGCGCCGCATCGACGAAGCTGATCGGCACTTCACAGAACAGGTGCTTGCCGTCACGCTGGAAGATCGAGTGCTCGCGCACGTTGATCACCACGTACAGATCGCCGGTCGGCCCGCCCATGGCGCCCGCCTCGCCTTCGCCCGACAAGCGAATGCGGTCACCGGTATCGACACCGGCCGGCACTTTCACCGACAGGGTCTTGTACTCTTCGACACGACCTTCGCCGTGACAGGAGTCGCACGGGTCGGAGATGATCTTGCCCTGGCCATGGCAACGCGGGCAGGTTTGCTGCACCGAGAAGAAGCCTTGCTGCATGCGCACCTGGCCGATACCGCCACAGGTCGGGCAAGTCACTGGCGAGGAGCCTTTCTTGGCACCCGAGCCGTCGCACGGCTTGCAGTTGACCAATGTCGGAACGCGGATATTCACGGTCGTACCGCGCACCGCTTCTTCCAGGTCCAGCTCCAGGGTGTAGCGCAAGTCACTGCCACGCTGGGCACCGCCACGGGAACCACCGCGACCGCCACCGAAGAAGTCGCTGAAGACATCGCCGAAGATGTCGGAGAAGTTCTGACCGCCGAAACCGGCACCGCCGCCACCCATGCTCGGGTCTACACCGGCATGGCCGTACTGGTCGTACGCCGCACGCTTGCTGGAGTCGGACAGCACTTCGTAGGCCTCGTTGGCCTCCTTGAACATCTCTTCCGATGCCTTGTCATCAGGATTACGGTCCGGGTGGTGCTTCATCGCCAGGCGACGGTAAGCCTTTTTCAGGTCCGCCTCGCTTGAGCCTCGTTCAACACCCAATATCTCGTAATAGTCACGCTTTGCCATAAGTCTCTGCACTCTTGAGGACGTTCGACAAAACCCTCCTGAGTCTGCCGAACTCATTGAGCCCCAATACAGGCCCGGACCCAACTCACGTCAATTCAACGATCCTGGTCTTGATTCTTGCGGTACTTGCGGCGCGAAAAGCAGGAGCATTTCCGGCCATACCACCAACATCCGAACGTTGTCGCATGCTGTAAAAATTCGCGTATTCCAGATACGCCAACGCGGGAGCAAGCTCCCGCGCGGCGACATCCTACCAGTCACCGCCGCAAGGCAGTCAACCGGCCGACCAACAACTTACTTGTGGTCTTTGACTTCTTCGAACTCAGCGTCGACCACGTCATCAGCCTTCTCGGCCGACTCACCTTGCGGTGCCGCGCCCTCAGCTGGCTGAGCCTGTTCGGCGTACATCTTCTGCGCCACTGGAGCGGAGACTTTCGACAGCTCTTCAACCTTGGCTTCGATAGCAGCCTTGTCGTCGCCTTTCACAGCGGCTTCCAGGGCAACCACGGCAGCTTCGATCGCAGTCTTCTCTTCAGCGCTTACCTTGTCGCCAGCATCGGCAACCATTTTGCGCGTCGAGTGAACCAGTGCATCGCCCTGGTTACGGGCAGCGGCCAGCTCTTCGAACTTGCGGTCTTCCTCGGCGTTGGCCTCGGCATCACGCACCATGCGCTCGATCTCTTCGTCGGACAGGCCGGAGTTGGCCTTGATCACGATCGACTGAGTCTTGCCGGTGGCCTTGTCCTTGGCGCCTACGTGCAGGATGCCGTTGGCGTCGATGTCGAAGGTCACTTCGATTTGTGGCACGCCACGTGGTGCTGGTGGAATCTCGGCCAGGTCGAACTTGCCCAGGGACTTGTTCTGCGCAGCCTGCTTACGCTCACCTTGCAGCACGTGAATGGTCACGGCGCCCTGGTTGTCGTCGGCAGTCGAGAACACTTGCGATTTCTTGGTAGGAATCGTGGTGTTTTTCTCGATCAGCGCGGTCATCACGCCACCCATGGTTTCGATACCCAGGGTCAGCGGGCTGACGTCCAGCAGCAGAACGTCTTTCACGTCACCGGCCAATACCGCGCCCTGGATGGCAGCACCCATGGCGACAGCTTCGTCCGGGTTCACGTCTTTACGTGCTTCTTTACCGAAGAACTCGGTCACCAGCTTCTGAACCAGTGGCATACGGGTCTGACCGCCGACCAGGATCACGTCGTTGATCGCGCCGATCTCGATACCGGAGTCTTTCAGCGCAATGCGGCAAGGCTCGATGGTGCGTTGAACCAGGTCTTCAACCAGCGATTCCAGCTTGGCGCGGGAGATCTTCACGTTCAGGTGCTTTGGACCGGTGGCGTCTGCAGTGATGTACGGCAGGTTGACGTCGGTCGACTGAGCGGAAGACAGCTCGATCTTGGCTTTTTCAGCGGCTTCTTTCAGGCGCTGCATCGCCAGCGGATCACCCTTGAGGTTCATGCCGCTTTCTTTCTTGAATTCGTCGACGAGGTAGTCGATCAGACGAATGTCGAAGTCTTCACCGCCCAGGAACGTATCGCCGTTGGTGGCCAATACTTCGAACTGGTGCTCGCCATCGACTTCAGCGATCTCGATCACGGAAACGTCGAACGTACCGCCACCCAGGTCGTAAACGATCACGGTGTGATCGCCCTTGGCCTTGTCCATACCGTAAGCCAGAGCGGCTGCGGTTGGTTCGTTGATGATACGTTTCACGTCCAGACCGGCGATGCGGCCGGCGTCCTTGGTCGCTTGACGCTGGCTGTCGTTGAAGTAGGCCGGAACGGTGATCACCGCTTCGGTCACTGGCTCGCCGAGGTAGTCTTCGGCGGTCTTCTTCATTTTCTTGAGGATTTCAGCCGAGATTTGTGGCGGCGCCATTTTCTGGCCGTTCACTTCAACCCAGGCGTCGTTGTTGTCAGCCTTGACGATCTTGTAAGGGACCATCTGGATGTCTTTCTGTACCACTTCTTCTTCGAAGCGACGACCGATCAGACGCTTCACCGCATACAGGGTGTTGTGCGGATTGGTCACGGCCTGACGCTTGGCGGACTGGCCAACCAGGATTTCGCCATCGTTGGCGTACGCGATGATCGACGGCGTGGTACGCGCGCCTTCTGCGTTTTCAATAACTTTGGCCTTGCCGTTTTCCAGCACGGAGACGCAGGAGTTGGTAGTCCCCAGGTCGATACCGATAATTTTGCCCATGTTCACTCTCCCGAAACTTTGGATTTGGTTGCCGCAGCAGTGGTGGCTAACTGCGGTAGCACTTAAACGCTTGACTTCTAAATGGGGGCCTCGCGGCTAATTTCAAGCCTGCTCGTCAATCGAAGGCGAAACTGGCGCAGGGGCCTTGCTGACCACGACCATGGCCGGGCGCAGCAGGCGTCCATTGAGCTGATAGCCCTTCTGGAACACCTTCAGAACACTGTTCGGCTCGAGGTCGGCGCTTTCCTGCATGGCCATTGCCTGATGCAGAACGGCGTTGAACGGTTCGCCGTGCGGATCGATCGCTTCCAGCTGATAACGTTTCAGGGTGTCCTGGAACATTTTCAGGGTCAGCTCGATCCCTTCGCGCATCGGACGGATGCTTTCGTCATCCGGGCTGGACAACTCCAGGCCGCGCTCCAGGCTGTCGATGATCGGCAGCAGGTCGCTGGCGAATTTTTCCAGCGCGAATTTGTGAGCCTTTTCCACATCCTGCTCGGCGCGACGGCGGACGTTCTGCAGATCGGCGGCTACACGCAAAGCCTGATCCTGCGCAGCTGCCAGTTGCTCTTCGAGCACTTGTACACGAGCCGCCAGGTCATCACCCGAAGCCTGGGAAGCCTGGTCGGCGTCTAGATTTTGCGTATCCACTGTCTGTTCGTCAGCCATAGAATTCTCCTTTCAATATCGTCCGCGAGCTCGACTCGCGCTTCTGTCCAGCTATATGGGGCCGCAAAATCCGGCTTCAAGGGGCTGGATGCGATTAACCCTACAAAAAGCTCTGCATTGTCATTCCCCAGCGCGCTAAGGATTTCGTCGGTTCAAGCGAAACGAGCTAACGAGGGGCATTGTCAGCCAGAAACAAAACACTGTATAAATAACCAGACCTAAAGCCTGGGAGCGGCCTTCATGCTGGTGCACCTGTCCGTACATAACTACGCCATCGTTGAACATCTCGATCTTGAACTGGATCGAGGAATGAGCGTGATCACAGGGGAAACCGGCGCCGGCAAGTCGATCATGCTCGACGCCCTGGGCCTCACCCTCGGCGATCGCGCCGACAGCGGCGTGGTCCGCCCCGGCGCAGACAAGGCCGACATCCTGGCCACCTTCGACCTGGTCGACATCCCGGAAGCCAGCGCCTGGCTCGCCGAGCGCGACCTCGAGAACGATGGCCCGTGCATCTTGCGCCGGGTCATCACCGCCGAAGGGCGTTCCCGTGGCTACATCAACGGCACGCCCTGCCCGCTGGGCGATCTCAAGGCCCTGGGTGAGCTGCTGATCGATATCCACAGCCAGCACGAACACCAGTCCCTGCTAAAGACCGACACCCACCGCCGCCTGCTCGACGAGTACGCCGGTGCCACGGACCTCGCCCGCCAGGTTCATCTGGCGGCCCAGCGCTGGCGCCAGACTCACCAGGAGCTTGAGCGACTGTCCAACTCCGGCGATGAGCAACGCGCCCGCCATCAGTTGCTCAGCTACCAGCTTGAAGAACTGGAAAACCTTGGCCTGGGCGACAACGAACTGGAAGAACTGGAACAGGAACACAAGAACCTGACAAACGCGGAAACCTTGCTGGGTATCTGCCGGCAAGTGGTGGAACAATGCAGCGAGAGCGATTCCGGCAATGTCCTGAACGCCCTGACGGCAAGCCTGAACCGCCTGTCGAGCGTGAACAGCTCGATTGGCGCGCTGGGCGAAGCCAGCAGCCTGCTGACCAGCGCGCAGATCCAGGTTGAAGAGGCCGTGGGTGAGCTGAACCGCTTCCTGGATAACTTCGACGCAGACCCGGCGCGCCTTCAATACCTGGAAGAACGCCTCGATGCGATCTACACCATGGCGCGCAAACACCGCATCCAGCCGACCGAGGTCGCCGAGATGCAGCAGCGCTTGCTGGATGAAATCGAAACCCTGAACGCCAACGATGAGTCCATCGAGCGACTGAGCGATGAGCTGGCGTCCTATGCCCGTCATTATCAGGAGAAGGCTCGGGAGTTGAGCGACCTGCGCCACCAAGCCTCCAGCAGCCTGGCCAGCGCGGTGGAACAGGAGATCCAGCGCCTGGGCATGCCCGGCGGGCGCTTTGCCATCGAGCTGCGGCCGAACAACAGCAATGAATTGCTGCCGAACGGGCTTGAGCAGGTAGAACTGCTGGTTAGCGCGAACCCGGGGCAGCCTTTGAAAGCCCTGGCGAAGGTGGCATCGGGCGGCGAACTGTCGCGAATCAGCCTGGCCATCCAGGTCATCACCGCACAAACCTCCCGCGTACCGACCCTGGTGTTCGACGAAGTGGACGTGGGCATCGGCGGCCCCACCGCGGAAATCGTCGGCCAGTTGCTGCGTCGTCTCGGCGAGCGCGGCCAAGTGCTGACAGTGACGCACTTGCCACAGGTGGCGGCGCAGGGCCATCAGCATTTATTTGTACACAAAGTTCGCGGCGCGGACGCCACTCGCACGGCCGTCTCCAAACTGAGCAAGAACGATCGCGTCGAAGAAGTGGCCCGGATGCTGGGCGGCATCGACCTGACCAAGGAATCCCTGGCTCACGCCAAGAAAATGGTCGTCACCGCAAAAATCTAAAGCGAACTGTAGGAGCTGCCGCAGGCTGCGATCTTTTGATCTTGCTTTTATAAGGTCAAAAGATCGCAGCCTGCGGCAGCTCCTACAGGCCTATCCAAACCTGCACAAGCAGCAGAAAGCACGAAGGCGACCCTGGGGTCGCCTTCGTTCGTTTCACGAACCGTGGGTTCGCGCGACATGCTTACTTTTTCTTGCGCACGTACAGCACAAGATTGTGATCAACCATCTCGAAGCCATACTTGTCGACGATGGCTTTCTGCAGGCGCTCGATTTCTTCGTCGAAGAATTCGATCACTTCGCTGGTTTCAACGTTGACCATATGGTCGTGATGCTTGCCGTCGTCCAGTTCGAAGACCGCGTGGCCTCCGTCGAAGTTATGCCGCACCACAAGTCCAGCTGCCTCGAACTGGGTCAGTACACGGTAAACCGTGGCCAGACCGACGTCCTCGCCAGCCTCCATCAATGCCTTGTAGACATCCTCGGCACTCATGTGGCGCTGCTCGGCAGAGTCGAGCATTTGCAGAATCTTGACCCGTGGCAGGGTCACTTTGAGGCCGGCTTTGCGTAGTTCGCTATTTTCAACCATGGTCAGCTTTCTCGCGATGCTGCTTCGCAGCTTCTCTTAATGCGGGTATGATCGGCGTTTACGTTGTCCCAGCCAAGATAGTGGAAGTCGCCCACCGATGCAAAACACCAAGCTCTTGCTAACCAGTTTCACCTTTGTGGGACTGCTCGCACTCGCCGGTTGTTCATTCCCCGGGGTTTACAAAATCGACATCCAGCAGGGCAATGTCGTCACGCAGGACATGATAGACCAGTTACGCCCGGGAATGACCCGAAAGCAAGTACGGTTTATCATGGGCAACCCCCTGCTGACTGATACGTTCCATGCCGATCGCTGGGATTACTTGTATAGCCTGCAACCGGGTGGCGGTGAACGCCAACAGGAACGCATTAGCGTTATCTTCAACCCAAATGACCAGCTTGTCAGCCTTTCTGGCGACTTCATGCCCGGCATGAGCCGCGACGAAGCCATTCTGGGCAAGGACAGCGCCCCTGCCGTCACTGCGCCGGCAGAGAACGTCGAACAGCCGAAACCGGAAAAACCGGTCAAGCCAGGTTCGTTGCTTGATCAGATCCAGAAGGAAGTGGACGGTGTCGAAACCGTACCCGTTCCGACTCCAGAACCTCTGGAAACCTCGCCGCAATAATTTGCGACGTAAAAAAACCCGGCATGTCCGGGTTTTTTAATGCCTGGCATTTACCCGGCTCACTGATTTCGCGCTTTAGCCTCGGCAGCCTTGGCCGCACGTAGTCGACGCACCTCCTTCGGATCCGCCAGCAATGGCCGGTAAATCTCGATGCGATCCCCCGGTTGCACCGGGCGACTGTCGGGATGGACGACCACCTTGCCGAAAATCCCCACCGGGCACTGCGACAGTTCCAGCTCCGGAAAAGCTTGTGCAATACCGGACTTCAGCAATGCGGCACGAACGGATGTGCCTGCCGGCACCTTCACCGGCAAGAGCACCTGGCGATCAACGGCGGCATAGACCACCTCGACCTCTATCATCGCCTCAACCATGCATTTGCTTGGCGCGCTGGCAGAACGCGTCCACCAGCGTATTGGCCGCCTGATTGAACAACGGCCCCAGGGTCGCGCGAATGATCGGGCCTGCGTAATCGAACGACAGGTCCAGGCTGATCTTGCAGGCTTTCTCGCCCAACGGCTTGAACACCCACACACCATGCAACTGAGTGAACGGCCCCTCTTCGAGATTCATCTCGATCGATTGGCCGGGCACCAGGGTGTTGCGCGTCACGAAATGCTGGCTGAGCCCGCCCTTGGCCACGCCAACGCTGGCTCGCATATGCTCGGCGGAGCTTTCCAGGACTTCGGCCGTTGAACACCAGGGCAGGAATTCCGGATACCGCGCCACGTCGTTGACCAGGTCATACAGCGCTTGCGCGGGGTACGGCAGCAAGGCCGAACGTGAAATGTGTGTCGTCATGTCAGCGTCACTTCCAGAGCTGGGCGGCAAACACTACGAGAATGCCGATGGGCGCCACATAGCGCATCAAGAACAAGGACAGGGCAAACAACATCGGGTTACGCATCGACAGTTCATCACGCACTGCGTCACGCCCCATTACCCAGCCTGCAAATACCACGAAACACAATCCACCCAGCGGCAGCATGATTCGCGAGGTGAAGAAATCGATCACGCCGAAGAAATCCAGGCCGCCCGCCGCACCCCATTGATAGAGGTGAAACAGCCCGCCTTCGTTCACGAAAAACTTGGCCTCCTTCCAGATATTGAAGGAAAACACGGTGCCCAGACCGACAAACCAGCAGGTAAACGCCAGCCAGAAGGTGACCCAGGCGCGACTGATCTTCGAGCGCTCGACCAAATAAGCCACCATGGGTTCGAGCAAGGATATGGCCGAACTCCAGGCTGCAATCGCGACCAGCACGAAGAACACTACGCCCATCAACTGGCCAAACGCTACGTTACCAAAGGCAAATGGCAGGCTGACAAACATCAGGCCAGGGCCTTCGCTCGGGTTCAGGCCGCCAGCAAACACAATCGGAAACAATGCCAGGCCGGCCACCAGGGACACGAAGGTATCCAGCAGCGCCACACCGACGACGGTCCCGGAAATCGACGAATGCTTGGGCATGTAGGCGCCGTAGATCATGATCGAACCTACCCCGACACTCAGGGAAAAGAACGCGTGCCCCATGGCCGGCAGCAAGCCGTCGAGGACTTTTTCCGGGTGGAAGTCGAACATGAAATGTACGCCCTCCATGAAATGCCCGGTGGTCATGCTGTAGCCCAGCAGCACAAGGATCATCACGAACAGCAGCGGCATCATGATCCGCAGGCTGCGCTCAAGTCCCGCCACCACGCCCTTGGCGATGACGACCGCCGATAGCAGCATGAAAATCGTGTGCCAAAGTGTCAGGCGCCATGGATCGGCAATCACATTGCCAAAGTACGCACCTACCTGATCGGCCGTCGCTCCCTGGAAGTCGCCACGCCCCATGTCGATGATGTAGTCCAGCGACCAGCCGCCGACCACACTATAGAAAGACAGGATCAGCAACGCCGTGATCATTCCGGCAAACGCGCCCCAGGACCACTTGCCCGAATGCCCCGCTTCCAGCGCCAGCACCTTCAAGGCGTTGGCCGGGCTCTGCCGGGCGCGCCGGCCGATCAGGGTTTCGGCGAGCATGACCGGCACACCGATCA
The DNA here is from genome assembly GCF_035064975.1 of Pseudomonas sp. YuFO20. Lineage (NCBI taxonomy): Bacteria > Pseudomonadati > Pseudomonadota > Gammaproteobacteria > Pseudomonadales > Pseudomonadaceae > Pseudomonas > Pseudomonas sp. YuFO20. The sequence continues at coordinate 45,339 of NZ_JAXDEO010000040.1, read as the reverse complement.
ATGCGATACAGGCCAGGAACATCAGCACGAAGGCCCCGCCGCCATAGACCCCGACCATGTAGGGGAATTTCCAGATACTACCCAGGCCCACGGCCGAACCGGTCGCGGCGAGTATGAAGACCCAGCGGCTAGCCCAACTGCCGTGGACAGAAACCTTGTCTGTCGACATCGTTATTACGACCAAGCGTTCAAAAAAGAGGCCGCATTGTCCGGGATTCAATCAACCTGCTCAAGCACGCAGCAATCCCGTAGCCGACTCGCGCGCAACTCCCTATAATGCCGCCCCTATGGCTAAACAGAAGAAACACCCAACAGGGACCATCGCGCAAAATAAAAAGGCGCGACACGATTACTTCATCGAACATCGGTTCGAGGCTGGTCTGGTCCTGGCCGGCTGGGAAGTAAAAAGTCTGCGGGCAAGCAAGTTGCAACTGGTTGACAGTTACGTACTGCTCAAGGATGGCGAAGCCTGGCTGCTCGGCAGTCATATCACGCCCCTGACGACCGCCAGCACCCATGTCATCGCCGATCCGGTGCGCACGCGAAAATTGCTGCTCAACCGGCGGGAGCTGGAAAAGCTTGCCGCCGCCGTGCAGCAAAAAGGCTACGCCTGCGTGTGCCTGTCCTGGTACTGGAGCAAGCACATGGTCAAGTGCGAGATCGCTCTGGGCAAGGGCAAGAAGGAATACGACAAGCGCGATACCGAGCGCGAACGCGACGCCGGGCGCGAATTGCAGCGTGCGGTGCGCAACAAGGGCAAGGAAGATTAGTCTTTGCCCTAAGACCGCTTTCGCGAGCAAGCCCGCTCCCACAATGGATTTGTGAACGACACAAAACAAATGTGGGAGCGGGCTTGCTCGCGAATGCAATCGCGCAAACGATACAAACCGTCTGACTACGTCCCCTTGCGCCGCTCCGCCCGAGCCACGCGCTGCACTTCCTGACGCACCTCCTCCAGCACCTCCTGCACATACAGGATGTGTCGACTGGAGACTTCCCGCGCCTGCTCCGCCCTGCCTTCGATAATCGCCTGATACAACTCCCGGTGCTGCGTAATCAGCATGTCGCGGGTTTCGGTGCGCTGCTTGTACATGCCGCCGATGTTCGTCACTACGTTACGCTTTAGCAGATCGAACAGGCCACGAATGGTGTGCAGCAACACCGCGTTATGACTGGCTTCGGCAATCGCCAGATGAAAACTGGCATCGGCCGCGCCCTCTTCCGCCCGACTGACTTCATCGTGGCGCGAATAGCAGTCCTGCAATTGATTGAACGCCGCGGTCAGTCGCTCGCGGTCAACGTCGGTGGCGCGTAACGCCGCGTAATAGGCGCAAGACGCTTCCAGCGTGTGGCGAAACTCCAGCAGGTCGCGCTGGGCTTCGGGGTTGCTTTCCAGCAGATGCAACAGGGGATCACTGAAGGTAGTGCCCAGGGATTCGACCACGTAATTGCCGCCGCCCTGACGACTGACCAACAGGCCCTTGGCGGTCAGCTTCTGAATGGCTTCGCGTAACGATGGACGAGAAACGCCAAATTGCTCGGCCAACGCGCGTTCGGCCGGCAAGCGCTCACCCGCCTTCAGCGTGCCCTCGAGGATCATCCCCTCGAGCTGCTCGACAATATCGTCAGACAAACGGCGCTGCCGAATCTGATCAAACGCCATAACTCATTTTCTCCAACAACCCGACGGTGCGCCGGGGCTCTATTCTGGCCTATCCATGCGGCGCAGGCACCTGCCACGCGAGCATTTCCCGAACAGGCCAGATCCTGCGCAAAACCCTGCCTACGACAAAAGTTTTAGGGCGGCAAATTGACACACCGCCTACAACGCTTTTACCCTAGCCAACAGCGATTGTAATTTGGTATTACCAATTAACCAAGAACGCTGATCAGTGCCTGACCAACAACAATTAGGGGCCACCCCATATGCAAACCTGGCAACAGCTCTACAGCCCGCTCGGCAGCCTCGGCCTGTCCGCACTCGCAGCCGTCATTCCCATCGTGTTTTTCTTCCTCGCCCTGGCCGTGTTCCGTCTCAAAGGACACGTGGCCGGCAGCATCACCCTGGCCTTGTCGATCCTGGTGGCGATCCTTGCCTTCAAGATGCCCGTGGACATGGCGCTCGCCGCCGCCGGGTATGGCTTTGCCTATGGCCTGTGGCCGATCGCCTGGATCATCGTGGCGGCGGTATTCCTCTACAAACTGACGGTCAAGAGTGGCCAGTTCGAAGTGATCCGCAGCTCGGTGCTGTCGATCACCGACGACCAGCGCCTGCAAGTGCTGCTGATCGGCTTCTGCTTCGGTGCGTTCCTCGAAGGCGCGGCCGGTTTCGGCGCACCGGTGGCGATCACCGCGGCGCTGCTCGTAGGGCTGGGCTTCAACCCGCTGTACGCCGCGGGCCTGTGCCTGATCGCGAACACCGCACCGGTAGCTTTCGGCGCCCTCGGTATTCCGATCATCGTCGCCGGGCAAGTGACCGGCATCGACGCTTTCAAGATCGGCGCCATGACCGGTCGCCAGCTGCCACTGCTGTCGCTGTTCGTGCCGTTCTGGCTGGTGTTCATGATGGATGGCCTGCGTGGCGTCCGTGAAACCTGGCCGGCAGCGCTAGTCGCAGGTTTGAGCTTCGCCGTGACCCAATACTTCACCTCCAACTTCATCGGCCCGGAACTGCCGGATATCACGTCGGCCCTGGCCAGCCTGATTTCCCTGACCCTGTTCCTCAAGGTCTGGCAGCCCAAACGCGCCGCCGGCCAGCACATCGTCGGTGCCGTGTCGGCTTCCGTGGTCAGCGCCAGCGCCGGTGGCTTCGGCCAGAAACGCACTACCGTAGCTTCGCCTTACAGCCTGGGGGAAATTTTCAAAGCCTGGTCGCCGTTCCTGATCCTGACCGTGCTGGTGACCATCTGGACCCTCAAGCCGTTCAAGGCGATGTTTGCCGCTGGTGGCTCGATGTACAGCTTCGTGTTCAACTTCGCCATTCCGCACCTGGATCAGTTGGTGATCAAGGTCGCGCCGATCGTGGCCGCGCCGACCGCCCTCCCGGCCGTGTTCAAGCTTGACCCGATTTCCGCCACCGGCACCGCGATCTTCTTCTCGGCGCTGATCTCGATGCTGGTCCTGAAGATCAACCTCAGAACTGGTCTGACCACTTTGAAAGAGACCTTCTACGAACTGCGCTGGCCGATCCTGTCCATCGGCATGGTGCTGGCCTTTGCGTTCGTCACCAACTACTCGGGCATGTCCTCGACCATGGCTCTGGTCCTCGCCGGCACGGGCGCCGCCTTCCCGTTCTTCTCGCCGTTCCTCGGCTGGCTGGGCGTGTTCCTGACCGGTTCCGATACCTCGTCCAACGCGCTGTTCAGTTCGTTGCAGGCAACCACCGCCCACCAGATCGGCGTCAACGACACCTTGCTGGTGGCAGCGAACACCAGCGGCGGCGTGACCGGCAAGATGATCTCGCCACAATCGATCGCCGTGGCCTGCGCCGCGACTGGCCTGGTGGGTAAGGAATCGGACCTGTTCCGCTTCACCCTCAAGCACAGCCTGTTCTTTGCAACGATTGTCGGCCTGATCACCCTGGCCCAGGCCTACTGGTTCACCGGCATGCTGGTGCACTGAGTCCTACAGGCGACAAGGAAAAAACCGACGCCGGGCCACAACCCCGGCGTCAGCTATTCACCACCCGGTCTGCAAGGCTGCTGAAAGAATCTCTGTCTATATTCAGCGGCCTCAGCGGACGGATAACCGGGCCCACCCGGAGACACGCCTGATGAGCGAGCTTTTTTACAACGCTGTGCCGAATGCGACCCGCGTCGCCCCGCCACTGCCCGAGCCTCGGCAATACCCCAGCGAAAAACCGCAACGGGTGTACCTGTTCGGCACCTGCGTAGTGGATCTGTTCTACCCGCAAGCCGGAATGGACGCGATCCACTTGCTGGAACGCGAAGGCATCCGTGTCGAGTACCCGCAAGGGCAAAGCTGCTGCGGGCAACCGGCCTACACCTCGGGTTACACCGAGCAGGCCAGGACCGTGGCGCGCTCTCAACTGGCGCTGTTCGCCGGGGATTATCCGGTGGTGGTGCCTTCGGGTTCCTGCGCGGGCATGTTGCGCGAACACTATGCCGACTTGTTCAAGGACGAACCGGACACCTTGAAGCAGGTTCAGGCACTGGCTTCCAGGACCTACGAGCTGGCCGAGTTCCTGTTATTTGTCTGCAAAGTGCAGTTCAAGGACAGTGGCACGCCGGTGAAGGTAGCGCTGCACACCTCGTGTTCGGCCCGCCGGGAAATGAACACCCACCTGCACGGCCGCGAACTGTTGGCGCAACTGGGCAACGTGGAACGAGTCGAGCACAGTCACGAAAGCGAATGCTGTGGCTTCGGTGGGACTTTCAGCGTCCGAATGCCAGACATTTCCGGGGCGATGGTGGCCGACAAGACCCGCTCGCTGAAGGAATCCGGCGCGCACCAGGTACTCAGTGCCGATTGCGGTTGCCTGATGAATATCAACGGCTCGCTGGAGAAACAGAAAGAAGCGTTGCGCGGCCAACACCTGGCCAGTTTCCTCTGGCAGCGTACCGGGGGTGCCCAATGAGCGCCGCCGAGATTATTCCTACGGTCGCCGTAGAAGAAGACTTCCGCAGCCGGGCTCACGAGGCCTTGGGTGATGCGCAGTTGCGAGGCAACTTCCGCAAGGCGATGGATTCACTGATGATCAAACGGGCCGCGGCGTTCAGCGATGCCCATGAAAGAGAACATTTGCGCGCGCTGGGCAATGCTGTCCGCGCCCGAGCTTTATCGAAGTTGCCCGACCTGCTCGAGCAACTTGAACGAAACCTGACCCGCAACGGTGTGACAGTGCACTGGGCGGAAACGGTGGACGAAGCCAATGGCATCGTCCTCTCGATCATCCGCGCTCACGAGGGGCGGCAAGTGATCAAGGGCAAATCGATGGTCAGCGAAGAAATGGAGATGAACCACGTCCTCGCTGAACAGGGCATTGAATGCCTGGAATCGGACATGGGCGAGTACATCGTCCAGCTCGACCACGAGAAGCCTTCACACATAATCATGCCGGCGATCCACAAGAATGCCGGTCAGGTCGCGTCCTTGTTCCACGACAAACTTGGCGTGGAATACACCAAGGACGTTGACCAACTCATTCAGATCGGCCGCAGGGTCCTGCGGCAGAAATTCTTCGAAGCGGACATCGGCGTCTCCGGCGTCAACTTCGCCGTGGCCGAGACCGGCACCCTGCTGCTGGTGGAAAACGAAGGCAACGGCCGCATGACCACCACGGTGCCACCGGTGCACATCGCCGTCACCGGCATCGAAAAAGTCGTGGAGAACCTGCGCGACGTAGTGCCGCTGCTGTCGTTGCTGACCCGCTCGGCCCTGGGCATCCCGATCACCACCTACGTCAACATGATCTCCGGCCCGCGCAAGGCGCATGAGCTCGACGGCCCTCAGGAAGTTCACCTGGTATTGCTCGACAATGGTCGCAGCCAGGCCTTTGCCGACAGCGAACTGCGCCAGACCCTGAACTGCATCCGTTGCGGCGCCTGCATGAACCATTGCCCGGTCTACACTCGAATCGGCGGCCATGCCTACGGCGAGGTCTACCCCGGCCCTATCGGAAAAATCATCACCCCGCACATGGTTGGCCTGGCGAAAGTCCCGGACCACCCAAGCGCCTCTTCATTGTGCGGTGCCTGCGGTGAGGTGTGCCCGGTAAAGATTCCGATTCCTTCACTGCTGCGTCGCCTGCGGGAAGAAAACGTCAAGGCGCCCGACAGCCCTCATCAAGTGATGCGCGGCCAGGGCAGCAAGTACTCGCGCAAGGAGCGGTTCATCTGGAACGCCTGGGCCAGGCTCAACAGCTCGCCGACGCTGTATCGCCTGTTCGTCCTGGCGGCGACTCGCCTGCGCGCCCTGACGCCAAGGAATGTCGGCCCGTGGACGCAAAACCACAGCGCGCCAAAACCCGCTGCCCGCTCACTGCATGACATGGCCCGCGAGCATCTGGCCAAACAGGGAGACCGTTGATGAGCGCCAAGCAAAACATCCTCGCCAAATTGCGTAAAAGTCTGACAGGCACCACGCCAGTGGCGGACGACTTCGATGTCGATCTGGTGACCCAGCCCTACACTTACACCCCGGAGCAACGCATCCCGCAGCTGCGCAAACTGATGGAAGCGGTACACACGGAAATCCATCTGACGTCCGGCGAAGACTGGCCGGCGGTGTTGGCGAAACTGCTGCAGGAGCGCCAACTGCCCAGCCTGTTGATCGCCCCGACTACGCCGCATGGGCAACGTGTCACGCAGCACTGGGCGACAAATCCCGGGCTGCCGGCGCTCAAGGCCTACAACCGTCCGGTTGAAGAATGGAAAGCCGAACTGTTCAACGATACCCCGGCGAGCCTGACCACCACCCTTGGTGCAATCGCCGCCACGGGCAGCCTGATTATCTGGCCGACGCGGGAAGAACCGCGCCTGATGAGCCTGGCGCCCCCGGTGCATTTCGCCCTGCTCAAGGCCAGTGAAATCCGCGACAATTTCTATCAGGTACAACAGGAATTCGAATGGGCCCAGGGCATGCCGACCAATGCCTTGCTGGTGTCCGGCCCGTCGAAAACCGCTGACATCGAGCAAGTCCTGGCCTACGGCGCCCACGGTCCGAAAGACCTGGTGGTGCTGATCCTGGAGGACCAATGAGTCTACCAGCCGCTTTCCTGCGCGATGCGCAGCAACTGATTCCCCAGGAACGACGTTTCGACGATCCGCTGTCGACGCTGGCCTTCGGCACCGATGCCAGCTTCTATCGCCTGATTCCACAACTGGTGATTCGCGTCGAGTCCGAAGAGGAAGTGGTGGCGCTGCTCAAACTGGCGCAACGCGATCGGGTGCCGGTGACCTTCCGCGCCGCCGGCACCAGTCTGTCCGGGCAAGCCATCAGCGATTCGGTGTTGATCGTGCTGGGGGATAACTGGAACGGTCGCGAGATCCGTGGCCAGGGCACACAAATCCGCCTGCAACCGGGGGTGATCGGCGCGCAGGCCAATGCCTGGCTGGCACCGTTCGGGCGCAAGATCGGCCCGGACCCGGCCTCGATCAACGCCTGCAAAATCGGCGGCATCGTTGCCAACAATGCCAGCGGCATGTGCTGCGGCACGGCACAAAACACCTATCACACCCTGGCCGGCATTCGCCTGGTACTGGCCGACGGCAGCCGTCTCGATACCGAAGATGCTGCGAGTGTCGCGGCGTTTCGCGCCAGTCATGGCGACCTGCTGGAGCGTCTCGCGACCTTGGGCCGCGAGACCCGCGCCAATGCCGATCTGGCTGCGAAAATTCGCCACAAGTACCGTCTGAAAAATACCACCGGCCTGTCACTCAACGCCCTGGTGGATTACGACGAGCCTGTGGATATCTTGAGCCACTTGCTGGTGGGCTCCGAAGGCACCCTCGGCTTTATCAGCGCAGTGACTTACGACACGGTGATCGATCATCCGAACAAGGCCTCGGCGCTGATCGTATTCCCCGATGTGGAAACCTGCTGCAACGCCGTCACCGTGCTTAAAAGCCAACCGGTGTCAGCGGTAGAGCTGCTGGACCGGCGCAGCCTGCGCTCAGTGCAGAACAAACCCGGCATGCCCGCTTTCGTACAACAGCTGTCGAACAATGCCTGCGCCCTGCTCATCGAATCCCGCGCCGCGTCTTCCTCATTGTTGCAGGAACAACTGGCGCAGATCATGGCCTCACTGTCCGACTTCCCGGTGGAGAAACAAGTCGATTTCACCGAAGACCCGCTGGAAAACGCCCGACTCTGGGCGATCCGCAAGGACACCTTCCCCGCCGTCGGCGCGGTGCGCAAAACCGGAACCACGGTGATTATCGAGGACGTGACCTTCCCGGTGGAACAACTGGCCATCGGCGTGAACCGACTGATCGAACTGTTCGACAAACATCACTACGACGAAGCGATCCTTTTCGGACATGCACTGGAAGGCAATCTGCACTTCGTCTTCACCCAAGGCTTCAACAACCCGGAAGAAGTCGCACGCTACCAGGCGTTCATGGACGACGTGGCGCAACTGGTGGCGGTCGAGTTCGGCGGTTCACTGAAGGCCGAGCACGGCACCGGGCGCAACATGGCACCCTTCGTCGAACTGGAATGGGGCAGCGACGCCTATCAGTTGATGTGGCAGCTCAAGCGCCTGCTCGATCCCAACGGCATACTCAATCCGGACGTGGTTCTCAGCGAAGACCCGCAGATCCACCTCAAGCACTTGAAACCCTTACCCGCCGCCGACGAGATTGTGGATAAGTGCATCGAATGCGGCTTCTGCGAACCGGTCTGCCCGTCCAAAGGACTGACCTTGAGCCCGCGCCAGCGCATCGTCATCTGGCGGGACATCCAGGCGAAGAAACGCGCCGGCGTCGATACCCGCGAACTTGAAGCGGCCTTCGAATACCAGGGCATCGATACCTGCGCGGCCACCGGTCTTTGTGCCCAGCGTTGCCCTGTGGGAATCAACACCGGCGAGCTGGTGAAAAAGCTTCGCGGCCTACACGCATCTCATACGAAAACCGCCAACTGGCTTGAAGGCAATTTCGCCACGGCGCTGCAAGGTGCGCGTTTCACCCTGCACGTGGCCAATGGCGCACGGATGTTGCTGGGGGCGCCGCGCCTGGCAAAGTTGTCGGCGACCTTGACGCGCTTGTCCAAGGGTCAGGTCCCGCAATGGACCAACGCCATGCCGCAGCCGGAAAAAGCCATTCGCTTCAGCCCGACGGTGACCGACGAACGCCCGCGCGTGGTGTACCTGGCCGCATGCGTCTCACGCGCGATGGGGCCGGCGGCGGGCGACAAGGAACAGATGTCGCTGTACGACAAGACCCGCGGCCTGCTGGAAAAAGCCGGTTACCAGGTGGTCTTCCCGGACAACCTGGACAACCTCTGCTGCGGCCAGCCGTTCGCCTCCAAGGGTTATGCCGAACAGGCCGAACACAAACGCCAGGAACTGATCGGCGCCCTGCTCCACGCCAGCCGTGGCGGACTCGACCCGATCTACTGCGACACCAGCCCCTGCACGCTGCGCCTGACCCAGGACCTGGGCGATGTGCGCCTGGACCTCTACGACCCGGTGCGCTTCATTCGTACGCACTTGATGGATCGACTGCAGTTCACACCGCAGGACGCGCCCATCGCGGTGCATGTCACCTGCAGCACCCAGCACCTTGGCGAAAGCCAGGCGCTGATCGATCTGGCGCGCAAATGCAGCAACCACGTGGTCATCCCCGAAGGCATTCACTGCTGCGGATTCGCCGGCGACAAGGGCTTTACCACCCCCGAGCTGAACGCGCACTCGCTGCGCACGTTGAAGGACGCGGTGCAGAATTGCAGCGAAGGCATTTCCACCAGCCGCACCTGCGAAATCGGCCTGAGTCAGCATGGTGGAATCGATTACCACAGCCTGGTGTACCTGGTAGACCGCGTAACCCAAGCGCGCCCCACCCTGTAGGAGCAAGCTTGCTCGCGATGGACGTCAACGATAACGCGTGCTGTCTGGATAAACTCGTTACCCCAAGATCCATCGCGAGCTCGCTCCTACAAATTCTTACCCCACAAAATCGCAAAAAAAAACCGAATTCCTGCGCGCGGCTATAGTCATTTAGCTAGGCCCTCTAATCGGGCTTATAACCACCTCGGCTGGCAGCCCGATTCACCGGCAGCACCGAGCCCTCATGCGCAAGGAGATACCCATGAAGCACTCTGCAATGGCTGGATTGTTCATTTCTGCTGCACTGTTGGCATCGCCGGTGTTCGCGGCGGATAAAGATCTTTGTGATGGGAATATCCAAAAACTGGACGATTTCGTTAAAAGCGCGCCTTCCATACCCGAAACCACCATGGACAGCGTCAAGGCCGCACAGGAAAAAGCCAAAGCAGCACGAGCCAGCGGTAATGAGAAGGATTGCATTGAAATCACCAGCAGCATCCTTTCCAAGGAAGAGGTTCGAAACCCTACCCGGAACTGATCCAAGGCAAGGCCAACCTTCGGGTTGGCCTTCCGTGCCACATTGACGTACACTGTACAGGCTTGTTGCTCATACGATTCACGAGCAATGAGTTCGGGGCCGTTTAGGATTCGACGCCGGTTGCGAAACTTTAGGTGCATGCCGAGTTGGTAACAGAACTCGTAAATCCACTGTTGCAACTACTTATAGTTGCCAATGACGAAAACTACGGCCAGGAACAATTCGCTATCGCTGCGTAAGCAGCCTTAGAGAACCTGAGCTTCTGGTACCTTCGGGTCCAGCAATCACCAGGGGATGTCTGTAAACCCAAAGTGATTGTCATATAGAACAGAATCGCCGTGCAGTACGTTGTGGACGAAGCGGCTAAAACTTACACAACTCGCCCAAAGCACCCTGCCCGTCGGGTCGCTGAGGGTTAACTTAATAGACACGGCTACGCATGTAGTACCGACAGCGGAGTACTGGCGGACGGGGGTTCAAATCCCCCCGGCTCCACCACTTCATCATCTAAAGACGTCCACGGACGTCTTTTTTTGTGTCTGAAATCCAGTTAATACAGGGGTTTCAGCGCTTCCTGGGGCTTTGGAGAATTTCTGAGTTCCAGGCGCTTTGGTATCCTAGGTGGTATCCCGGAGCACCAAATGCTATTTTCAGGATACCAAAACGGTGCTGGAGGTAGCCCCATGCCTACTAACGCAACCGCCACTCCGATCGCCAGCTCAAGGCGGTCAAGGCAACTGGTAAAGACTTCGTCCTCAGCGACGGCGATGGCTTACAGCTTCGAGCACGCGCGATCGGCTCAATGATGTGGAATTTCAATTACCGCGAGCCGTTGACCAGAAGCCGTATCAACATGGCGCTTGGCCATACCCCGACCTCTCGCTAGCCAACGCCCGGAAGAAAGCCGCAGAGGCGCGAGAGTTGCTCGCTTTGGGCACTGATCCCAAAACCCAGCGTGATGAGGTAAGGCAAGCCAAACTTGCTGAGACTGAACACACTTTCGAGAAGGTGGCCACTGCCTGGTTCGAACTGAAGAAAGACTCCGTAACCAAAGCCTACGCCGAAGACATTTGGAGATCGCTGACGCTGCATGTTTTCCCAAGTATGAAAACAACGCCGCTCTCGCAAATCACCGCCCCGATGGTTATCAAGATCCTTCGCCCAATCGAGGCCAAAGGGAGCCTCGAAACCGTCAAACGATTGAGCCAACGACTCAACGAGATCATGACCTACGGGGTCAACTCCGGGCTGATATTTGCGAACCCCCTCAATGGAATTCGGGCGGTGTTCAAGAAACCCAAAAAAGAGAACATGGCTGCGCTACCACCTGAGGAGCTTCCCGAGCTCATGATGGAAATCGCGAACGCAAGCATCAAGCGCACGACCCGCTGCCTAATCGAATGGCAGTTGCACACGATGACCCGCCCTGCCGAAGCAGCCACCACACGATGGGCAGATATCGACTTCGACAAGCGCATTTGGACCATTCCGCCAGAGCGCATGAAAAAGCGGCGCCCGCACACAATCCCCCTCACCGATCAGGCACTTTCGTTACTGGAAACGCTCAAGCAACTCAGTGGTAACAGAGAGTACGTGTTCCCCTCAGATAGAAACCCCCGCACCCATGCCAATAGCCAGACCGCCAACATGGCGTTGAAGCGCATGGGCTTTCAGGACCGTCTAGTCAGCCACGGCTTGCGCTCGATGGCGAGCACCATCCTGAATGAGCATGGCTGGGATCCGGAACTGATCGAGGTCGCACTGGCGCATGTCGACAAGGATGAAGTTCGTAGCGCCTACAACAGGGCGGATTACATCGAACGCCGGCGTCCGATGATGGCCTGGTGGAGTGAGCATATCCAGAAGGCAGCCACCGGCAGCCTGTCAGCATTGGCCATCAATCAAACCAGAGATCGCAACGTCATACCGATTCGCTGAACATCCAAAAGGTACCCGCCACCGGCTACGATCCGTGTCGTGTAGCAGGGCGAAAGGAGTGACGACAGTTGCCAGATCTCTGGTATGCCTGCGCTTTTTCAGCCAAGCCCCTGAGTATGGGAAGGCTCCGCATTCCCATACTCAGGGGCTCACGCTTAAAGGTCTATCGGGCAACCACGACTTCTGCCTTTCTACGGCGGATCAACCCCGCGGTTAACTCGTAGTAGTAGATGGTAGCTGGAGCTGAGCATCGCAAATAGTGCTCCAGAAACCATCTCACGTGTTTTTCCCTCCAGGACCAGGGAGTCGCGCAACCCCAGCGCTCACGAATCACCTCTTGCATCCTTTCAGCTTGCCTGATGTGCCGCTGCTGCGTGGCATGTGCACCTTTGAGCATGGGGCGTAGGAACAACGCTATGTCGAACTCGGCCGTCATCGCCGGCCTCCGATGTAGGCACTCACCACATCGATGCGGTTATATCCCAACTCGTGGCTGATCTGCTTACGGGCTCGCTGATCGAGTGCTCGATCCTCTTGATGAACACGACCACCATTAACGGGTGCAGGAAAGCCGACTAGTTGCTCATAGCGCTCACAGGCGTAAGCCGCCCGCAGCTCATGAAAACCTTTCGATCCATGCTCATGCAGGATGTCCCGTGCCGGTCGCACAACTGCCTGCATAAAGTCTTTGTAGCTTTCGTCGGGTGCCAACAAATTCCGACTGCCATTGGGTGAGGTCGCGCTGGCCCAATCCAGGGCATCGCGAACTTGATCCGTTACCGTAATCCAGCGCGGTGCCGAGGCCTCTGATCGACCACCTTTGGTGCCATCCTGGATGTTGATCTTGCCCAGTTGCCGAATCTCACGTTGCAGTCGGGGCAGATCGGCCAGGATCGCTTCGCGCAGGCGCATACCAGCCTCACGGGCGAGGAGCACAATGGCACTCACCCTCGATTGCTGACGATCTGACAGCGCCCGTGCGATCAACTTGACCTGCGCACGGTCTTGGCCATGCGGAGCCTCACTACGCACGCTTGAGCGCTGCAAGCCCAGCGCCTTACTCGGACTCGGGATTTTGACTTACTGATCACCGCGCAGCGCGGCCATCGTTCGGTTTACGCTGGACAGCCGGTTCTGCGCGGCGGCAATGCCGACGTTGCCCTGATCAACCTGCTCCCGCACGTGGACGGCGTACCGCATGAGGATCTCGCGGTCTATCTGGCGCGCGTCGTTGCCCCCCGGTCCTTCATCGGATCGACACCAATGCACGAACGCCTGCCAGCGATCACTATGGGCTTTGACGGAAGCAAAATGGCCGTCGCCAAACAGGTCTTTCAGTGCTTCCGGTCCAGCATAGCTAAGCTGGCGACCGAAGCCGAAATTGCGCCCCGCTCGCTTACCGACCCGAGCCATTTTTCTGTTCCTGATCGACTGCCGCGAGATCATGCAAAAGGGCTCGCCAGTGCGCACTTACAATCGCGAACTGAGCCCAATCAGTCGCGCGAAAACACAGCGTGTTGTCGGTGACGTAAAGATGCGCACCCTCCTCTTTCAACCATTGAATAATGGCTGTCGTAGAGGCGATAGCTTATGGGTGGTGGCGACACCGGCGACACCGGCGACAACCCTTGTCCTGCCTGGCTTTGAGCGTGGCGACAAAGTGGCGACAGTCGCGGCGACAAACCGCGCTTTCGGCTCCTTTTGGCGCTGAGCCAGGTGGTTGCGCAGCGCTTCATCAAGATTAAACATGGCGCACCTCGAAGGTACAACCGTCGGTGCTCAGCCACTGATGATCAATCAACTCGACCAACAGCTTGGCGGCATGACGACTGCTCTTACGGGCAAATCGGGGACCATTGCGATTCAGCTCCCGAATACTGAAGCGCTTCCAATCTTTGACCTGCAGCCAGCGCAGCAGCCGGTCTGCCTCCTCTTTTACCCGGCACACCGGTTCCTGTTCGGTCAGGCGCTGGATCTCGGAGAGGTAATAGCCGACTAAGGCCGAGGCCCGTTGGATATGATCGACCTCCACGACGCTGCTCTCCTCCACGACTGCCAGATTGCCGGCGACGCGCAGCAGGTTATCGGCGGCCTTCGATCCGCTAGGCCGTACGCTGGCCAACTCGCCAAACTCACCCAACTGGGCCTCGATGGCATCATGCAGATCAATCCAGCGACGACGAGCCAGTGGACTGAGGCTCAGCGGTGACAGCCGCAAGGCACCGTCAGCGGAAAGCGACCAAGGCTGATGAAACAGGGCCGAAAGACGGTGGTGATATCGCTTTAGGGCGGGGTCTTTGGACAAGTCGACAGCCTGGTAACTGCGTTGTCCGGCCAGGCTGGTGGGCCAGGTCATGAGGCAGCGACCGAGAATGCCTTGCCCCCGCAGCAACGGGTCACTGAGTAACTGCATGGCTAGATACGGTTGCAGCATCAGGTGCAGGCTTAAGCGTCGATCGTAAGCTCGCAAGCTTTCACCCACCATGGACCGCGCGCGATCTATCGGACTGCCGTCCCAAAGTGACGACAAGGTCGTAACCGCTTTCAAACGGTTATCTCGACTCATGGTGCTGCTACCGAGGAATTGTCCCCCCTCGTCACAGAACAGGCCCATGCTCGGCAAGTCATGGCAGAGTCCCTTGATCACGGCCTCGATAGTCGGATCCGTGGTGATCAGCCTAGGTGCAGAGGGCTCCGTTTCCAGCGGTACGCCGTTTGTGGGGTCGGGATCGCCAGGGTTGATACGCTGCGCCTGTCGCTGCGCGACACGGTACCGGGCGAGTTGTTCGCGGTAGCGCTGCCACTGCTCACGCTCCCATTGCCGTGCTGGCAGCAATGCAAAACGATCTGCCGCGGTCTTGCGATCACCTGACGCGGCCACTGTAATCAGGAACAGCGACAGGGGGTAATTTCGCCCATCGAGTTGCAAGCCCGCATGACCTTGAGTGGCCAGCGCCGAGGCAGCCAAGACCGATTGTGCGGCCAGTGCCTGGGGCACGCCGATGACCTCGGCCATGCGCTCCACCGCAGGCCCAAGAATCCCACCCAGTGCCTGCACCGGATAAGGCTGGGCCACGGGATTCGCCTCAATCAGAGGTCGAGGTGGTCGTGGTAGTTCAAGCTTCGGATCTAACTGCTGCATGGGCCCTCTCCTCGCTGATTGCTGGCTGTCCTCACGTAGTCCCGCCACGGCTGTTGAGTGTTATCAGGGATCAAGGCCCCTGCGGCCTGTGAGGTATTCACTGACGCGGAACGTACGGCTCCTTACGACCGGGAGCGAGGGCATGAACCCATGAATCTGGCCTCCTTAGCGCATCCGAAAATGCGGGCGGGTGGAGGCTGTGCCGACTGACGAGTTCGGCACCTGGAGATCCTGGGTGGGAGAAGGCAGTGACATGGACACCTGGGGCATGCCTGACTGTCAGTCAGGTACAGCCTGTCCATAGGCTGCGGCACCGGTGTCTGTGTCGTTGCGGATGGCGACGAATCGGGTTTGTCAGGTCGATTGTCACGAAGAGAGTTGCGGCAATACCGTGTACGACGCGGCTGGCAGCAGCGGTAGGAGCGCCCGTCTCTTTCCTGGAGAAAGAGACGGGCGCTGTCTGGCGCAGCGAAGTGTGCCGAAAGGTAAGCTTGCTGCAGCGCAGTGAGGTAGGTCCATCGTCTGCCGCAATGGACAGATAAGTCGAGTAGGCATCCATCACTCTTGGGGAGTGACCGTGCGAGCCGCCGGACGCTGTATCGCACTTTGGGAGAACCACCACGAAAGTGGCGTGAAGGTTCTGGCTACCTGGGCTGGTGCTGTCAACGACAGCGATCCTTGCGCCAATTTTTATACCCACTCGAAAAGACGGTCAAGCGTCACGGGCAAAGCACTCAAAAAGTGGCGACTGTCGCCACTTTTGTCGCCATGCTCCAGGCCGCGTTCTGCATGGGTTGTCGCCGGTGTCGCCACTTCTCTAGCCATAGCTCTACGACAAGCTCGGCTCTGACGCTGAACTGCGTTCCACTCGCTAGAGATCACGGACAATTACTGACGGATTAACAACGGCGTGGCGCTAATCAAATTTGAAATGGAAGGGCGGAACGAGTTGGCTTCGAGAAAAAGCGAGTGAACCCTCCGATCGGCGCGATCGAAGATCGCAGGATCGCAGGATCGCAGGATCGCAGGATCGCAGGATCGGAGGGTTTGGCGGGAAAAGCAAAATCTCAAACGTCAATCAGAGCCTCAAGCATCGAAACTTGTTGGTCGGGATGCAGCCGCTTCTCGAAGGTTGATCAGCGCCTGCTGCAAACGCCCAGGCTGAGAGTCACGCTGCGGGTGGGAAATGAATTTGAAGGCAAGATGCACGAGATGGTACATGAGGCCGATACGCTGAGCTCCCTAGTAGCGGAGCAAGAAGCCACTAAGACGGCCAGAAAAAAATTCAGATTTGTGGAAGTGATATCGGTCAAGTCGATGTAAGTGAGCGCTCTCACTTGGCTCGCTCGCCTGACATTGAACCGCATTCGTTACCGCGAGCCACCTGACCGAACGGCTCATGTCAACTGAGGCCTCAAACCTCAGATACGGTAGTCGTATAGCGGACCTATGGGATTATGAATCGGTGACCATAGCTAATAGCATCATTAAAATTCAACGAGGTTGCCGTAGCACAGTCAATCAATGCAACGCTTAAGCCATAATTTCGAGTAATCTACGATAGATGAGATCATTTTGCCACTGCACACCTAGCGTACCTCGTCACTCCCTGAGGCATGATGCCTAACAGCGGGTGAGGTACTTCAATAAGGACATGAAGACGAATGCCGCAATTTTCCATCCTTTCCCCTCTTGATCAACCACTCGGCAGTAGACGCTTGCTGGAGGATTTGAAGCGGTTCCTTAGTGATCCTGAGCTTAATGAATTTGGTTTTGCCGTCGCTTTCGCCAAGGTTGGTCCGTTATACCGCCTTCAGGAGTTTTTGGAAGCTTGGACTGCACAAGGTAAGACCGCTACCGGCATTTTTGGGATTGACCATAAAGGAACTAGTTTACAAGCCTTGAGTTTTGCGGTCGAAAATCTGAGCGCCTCATATTTTACTCAACAAATAGGAAATAGCTTCCACCCCAAGATTTATTGGTTCAAAGGTGCCACCAAGGCAGTTGCATACATTGGGTCGAATAATCTGACAGTCGGTGGCACCGAAATAAACTTTGAGGCCGGAGTTGAACTATCCTTTGAACTTCCGGCTGAAGAGGATGATTTTTCAGCTATTACGAAGACTTTTGAAGGTCTTTTGCCAGATCAATGCCCGGTAACTCATCCGCTAACTTCAGAGACACTCGCGGTGCTCATTTCAGCCGGACTTCTTCTCGATGAGTCTGTGGTTAACCGTTCGGGGTCTGGGGGTAGACTACCGGGGTTTCGCGCAAAAACTGGAGCGAGACTCCCAGTCTTGCCGGCAAGCAGCTTGCCGAAAGGTGTCTTTGGTAAAAAAAGTACGAAGCAAGCACTTGCGAGCAAAGCTGTAATTATCCAAACGCAAGCTGAAAAGGTGGATGTTACTAAGCCCCTCACTCCCGTGACTGGTTTGGCGATTCAGATCACGCCCCATGACAATGGAGAAATATTCTTGAGTAGTACTGCCGCCAAACAAAATCCAGCATTTTTCGGAATGCCGTTCACTGGGATAACAACCCCTAAGCAAGGAAGCAAAAACGGTGGCTATCCTCAGCGTTTTCCGGACCCCGTATGTAACATCAGAGTAATAGGCGGCGAAGAGCCGCTATTGTTAGAGTTGCCGGCTTATGAATTGAATACGGTGTTTTACACCAAAAAAAGCGAGATTCGTGTAACAGCTTCGCCGCTTGTTCCAGTTGTCCCCGCTTATTCAGTTATGATTATGTATTTCTCAGAATCCGCAGGAATAGACTACGAACTGGATATTCATACTCCCCAATCACCTGAGTATGAAAGATGGGTTGAGATATGCAACCAGAAAATGCCCGGCGGGGGTAAGAAAGAGCCCCGCCGGTTTGGGTGGTTCTGATTACTTGATAAACTGAATTATACCATTCTCGGTTATTGCATGCTTCATATGACGTAGATTTTCCGTTGTGACGGAAATGTCTAAGTACCGTGAAGCTTGCAAGCCTACCATGTCTCCAATTTCTAGGAGCCATTCCGTAGTTTTGATCGGGAACCAGTTTTCCCCAACCTTCGTTTTACTGTTGCCAACTACATAAAAGGCTTTGCCATCGACACGCAAAACTTTTTGAGTGTTTTCGATATTTTTCTTCATGTCCAAGAAGTACCGAAGAAGCAGAGATGGCATGTTAAGTTTCCTGAAACCTGCCCCCTCCAAAATATTTTTCTGATGGATTTCTTTTAACTCATCTATCAGCTTTTTCGGGAGTGACGTCGATGCATCTTCAGAATATAGGAGTTTCTCAAATGTATTTTTTTCAGATTTGGCAATTTCTCTTGAACCGGTGAGTTTTTCTTCTACAGACTTACGAACGTTGGACGGTATACCAAGTATCGCCATGAGTGAGAGGCGATCTGTATCAATGTAAGGTAAAGCAGTAGCGTAGGGTGGACTCGTAATGATCGCGTCTACGCTGCTCTCTTTCAGGCCTAAGTTATCAAAAGTGGAAGGTTCTCGGGAGTCGCCCTGAATTATGGTTGGCGAATGAAACGCGAACGGCCGCCGACTGGAAACAGACCAGAAATGTTGCAAGCGACGGTGCTGTGTCTCAAGTTTTTGCAAAAAAAGCTCAACTAGTGGAGCATCCTCAATGGGAGTGGACCGTCTACGGATACGCAGGTCTGTAGGGTCCTGTTGTGATACCTCTCGTATGCAATCGCTTACGATAGTCTCGAGAAAACTTACCAGCCTATCTTCTCCAAATAGCCTGATCTGCTTAAGCAACCAATTCAGCTTAGATATCACCTTTTCCGGGAACCACGCTTTTAATTCGTCACTAATTGTTCCCGTGAACTGATCAGACGAAGAACTATAAACGAGGGCGCTAGTTTTTAACGATTGGGCTAAGGCCGAAAGGCTCCGATCAACAGCGCTTTGTGGTAATTGAAGAATCTCTGATTTAGCTTTCCCTATCTTGACTGCAAGTGGATTCATATCGCAGCCAAAGGCTTTGAATCCATTTAGATAACCTTCAAGCGCCACCGTGCCACTGCCTGAGAATGGGTCAAAAATTATAGAACCTGGCTCAATTTGCGCGATATTGATCAGACTTTTTGCAAGCTGCGGGTAAAATTTCCCCTTATATGCATGGAGACCATGAGTGACATACTTTGGTTCTTTTCGCTTCGATGTATCACTGTCACCATTTTCCAGGAGTTTTTGCCAAGTCTTTTCGGGTAGACCGTCAGCTGTGTGGTGCATGCTCGTGAACGTTAGTCGGTTGAGTTTCCATCTTTCCGCTGGACTTAACTCGATAGCGCTCCAATCCCCTTTTAGAGGAGATTTATTTGTAACGTCACCAAGAACTGCTTTAACTTCTCGCTCCCTCAATATCTCCTCGTAGTCCCATAGCCTATACGTCGTAGGGCTTAGATTATATGTCTTAAGCTCTTCGGGCTTGCGGAGCACCAGTAGTTTTTCCGCCCTAGCGCGTCGTGCAGCAGCGGAAAACGAACGTCTTGTCTGGTGAATGGGCCTTTCTACGGTCACCACGTGTTCAAACCCGAGAGCCTCGGCCGCGACTGCCAAGCCTGCAGCTGTATCTATAGTTTCCCCGGAAAAAACAGCGTCTCCTACAACAAAAACCGCGTACCTTCCTGGACTTAAAACATTAAAGCAATCTTTAAACACTGCGGACATGTCATCGACATATTCTTCAAAACCCGTATTTTTCCGTTGGTGCTTCAAGTGAGAGCCAATCTCGACGTCACCCAGCTTTTTGGGGTTATGCCCTAGCCAAAATATCCTAAACCTGTGGTAAAGATGGTAATCGGTAGCATTGGGATATGGTGGAGAGCTGACGATCAATCCTACGGATTCAGGAGAAATATCATTTCGCATGACGAAGCGACTGTCGCCTGAGTGGAAAGTGGCGTCACTTGTGGTGCAAAGCTGGCTAAATCGCTCTACCCGTAACCGTACGGCCTTTATGCTCTCAAGATATGCGCGGATAGCATATTTAGGCGCATGATTTTTTTCCTTGGACACATAGCGTGTCTCAGAGTCTTGGTTCGAAACTCTCACAATTATTCGGGAGAATGCTAAGTAGGCAATATCTTTAGCCCGACCGCTAGTCAGCTCTTCGATTAGGTGTCGTATGCAGGCGAGTTCGGCAGTTATCGAAGTTGAAAACCATTTTTCATGATTTGGAATTTCCGGCAACCATTTTTTAAATAAGTCAATATTCGGTACTGGCGAAGACTCTAGTGAATAAGTATAGACAGCGGTAGCCAGCCTTTCTAATTCAGTACGATCTTCATCCTTAATTCCTGCGGTTTTGACCTTGCCAATTAGCGTCGCGAGAGGGTTTGCATCGACCGATACAGCACGACGAGAAAGCCTGACAGATTCAGTCGCGGTGGTACCACTACCCCCGAACGGATCAAGGACTAGCTCCCCGGGTAGTGACAGTCGTCGAATCACATTGGCGGGAATCTGCGGAATGTACTTTGCGGGGTAGGGATGAATGTCGTGCGTCAGGAAGCCGGTTTCATCATTCACAAAGGACCAATCAGCATTTTGAATGTCAGATGCTACCTGGGTAGCATCCGCGATGTCCCTAGGATGCTGGGCCTCTGGCATGCACGAGGCCGCCAAGTCAATCTGAACCGGCGTGATCGTGTCTGCGAGCTGTTCTTCGAACCAGTCAGTGAAGGTCTTGCCAGCGGGTTCCAACGCTGCAGCGAGGGCTGCTTTATCGGCATCTGTGGTCTCAAAAACTAATCTGGTCATGTCAAATCTGCATTTATGTACAAAAATGCATTCTAGCCTTTCGGGCTCCTCTCATCAACGTAAAGCCGCACAAAATCGCCCTGCCTAAATCCAGTGAGACGGAATATCCAGGTCGTAAATTTTAGCAACTTGTTGAAGAGATTTAATAATAACTTCATGTCTACCAAGCTGTCGGTCCGTCCACTCTTTGCGGGTGGATAGAAGTATTTTTAGTTCGGGAAGGTTATACATGTCTAGTTTGTGAAAATTTGACCATGTGGCAATTCCAAATAAGTTATAAATAGTTTCCGTGGCGTCTCGTTCACTTGCCAGCCTGCATTCCCCGCTTAGTTTTTTTAGCGCGTCTTCTGCGTCATCGCGGTCTTCGTAAGTATTAAGTAGTTTCATTTGGTCTTTCTCTTGAAATTTAGAGCGGTTTCTAGTTTGTATCCTTCGTCTCGGCGCGCAGCTTTTTAGAATTCAGCTGGTTGAGACTGGGACGTAAATCCTACCGATAATTTTGATAGAGGGTTCCATGTGCGATGATAGAGTGAGGAGGCAATTGTACTGCTGAAAGTCGATGTGGCGGGCTTCAAGCATTGTGATAACTCACTTAGCTTCGACTCTTTATCAAGTTAAGATAGGCAGCCGGTAAAGCTGTTCCGTCGGATTAGCTGCATGGAGCGTGGTATCTGAGATTGGCTCGCAGCGTCTTTGCAGGTCGTACCAGGCGCGTATTGCCGCATATGGCGTGAGTAGATTTCGAGACCGAAATGGATCTACTCACTTCTGTTTGGGCTGCGACGGTACGGTGGGAGGCACGGAAAACAAAAAGCCCGCACGAGGCGGGCTTCTTGTGTGCTTTCGAGTGTGCTTGGCATCACTCAAAAAACGAAAGGTGGTGCCCAGAGACGGAATCGAACCGCCGACACGGGGATTTTCAATCCCCTGCTCTACCGACTGAGCTATCTGGGCCGCGGCGGAATTAAACGTTGCCACGGCTTGGGCGTCAAGCAAGAAATCAAAAAAAATCAATGAATACCTATGTTTAGGATCGCCCGGGATATGGAAAACACACAAACTCAAAAATCGTAAACAGGTTCAAAATCAGAGATGAACGCTCACCCTCTGCTCAACAGGGTCAGGCGGCGCCAAGGACATTTATTCCCATGCCCGATGGCAGGAACGGCCGAATTTCGTCGATTACCACAACGCAAAGGCGCAACTCCGAGGATGCAATCAGCCCATCTACTAGTGCCGGACATCCAGATAAAACCGTTGGAAATACACTTCTTTGACCCGGCGGTATTCCAATCAGTATTCCAACAAAAAAACTCAACTGGAATTAGTCAATTAAATCAATAAAATACATCCTCAATTCAAATTACCCCGCCCCACCAAATACGAAGCAAGCCAAAACCCGCCCAGTGCGGGTTTTGTTGCATCTGGGGTTCGGTAATCCAACGCTGATACGCCCCCCCTGTAGGAGCGGGCTTGCCCGCGAAGGGGCCAACCAAACCACCGCAAAAACGGCGGCATGCACTTCACGCAGAGCCTGCGGGAAGGGAGTCAGCATGAATAATGTTCTGTTGATCAATGCCAGCCCCAATGGCCAGGTTTCCCATGCGAACCAGTTGGCACTGGAGTTGGTGCAATCCCTGCGCCAGCGCTATCCGCGGCTCGAACTGGTCGAACGTGACCTGGGCGCGCATCCACTGCCACCGCTCGGTATGGACTACGCCCGCGCCCGCCTGTCACTGGAGCCGCTGTTCAGCAACCTCGTTCGCAGCTCATCAGTAGAACTCGTCCAGCAAACAGTAAAACGCTATCCGTTGCTGATCGGGTTCCACACCATAGGCGTGGAAAAATGGCGCTACCCATGCCTGTCCAAGGTTGCGCTCTATGCTTCGGGCAGCCAGCGCAAGATCTTGGTAAATGTCACTGATGCCTAGTCGGCCGCAGTCGATGTAGCCGGTAAAGCGGGTTCCTTCGACCATGAAATTCGGCAGGCAGGCGTCGCCGTGGGTGACCGCAAGATCATAGGTTTCAGGGAGCGTCGACAGCAGCTCTGCGAAAACATCCACAGCGGTCCGACCCAGCCGCTCATCGTCAAAGTCTGCCTCGTCAACGAGCCCGGCACTCACTCGACTCCGGGCGGCGGCTATGCGCTGCTCCAACGGGTGATCAAAGGGACATGTCTCGATTGGCACCTGGTGCAGAGTACGCAGTGCCACTGCCAGGATGCTGATGACTTGGGGGGGAGACAGATCGTTGGCACTGGCCAGATCCTGTCCGGGGACGGCACTCATGAGTAACCAATGGCGACTGTTTTCTGTCGTGGCATCAAGAACGGTTGGCGCAGGCAGGTCGAGCCGGTTCATCCAGCGAAGACGCTCAATCTCTTGCGGCAGCTCACTATGGGCGCCAACGGGTTCGGACTTCACAAACAGGTGTTCGCCGCTGATGCAGCGAATGCGAGAAACCTCGGCGCCTGACTCGCCGATGGTTTGTCGTTCAATGGGTGCACCACTGGATGTTTGGGACCATTGGGTGGGAATGTACATACTGTTACTTACCCTGCTCCGGCAGATAATTATGAGAGGCCTCATGATCCGCGACTTTCGAAACCTGGACCTGGAACCCGTATTGGACATCTGGCTACGGGCGTCAATCCAGGCGCATCACTTCATCGCTCCCGAATTCTGGCGCAACCAGCTTGATGCCATGCGCGAGGTCTACCTGCCCGGCGCCATGTCCAGAGTATTTGAGGCCGATGGGGTCGTCGCAGGATTTTGCTCTGTGTATGGCGACACGCTTGCGGCGCTTTTCGTATCGCCTGAGCATCAGGGGCACGGCATAGGTACGCAGCTTCTCGCGGACGCCAAGGCCTCCAGGTCAACGCTACGGTTGACTGTATATTCGGCGAATGCGCCCAGCATCCATTTCTATGAGCGCCAGGGCTTTGTGGTTCTCAATGAACAACGGGATGAGCACACTGGCCACCTTGAGAAGGTGATGCGCTGGGGTGACCTGGTTCAGGACTAGGCACCACTTCTGCCCTTCAACTCAAACGAAAGTCGCTCAGGTCAATCGACACCATCACCCTCTCGCGCAGGGGTTGCCTGTCCTCGCCCCGCAGGTAGGCTCTGCGCCGGGAGGGAAAGCGAAAGCCCTGGGCTTCAACGTACTCGCCCACGTATTGGGCGGCTGCGAAGCCGCCGGCCACGTCGACGTGATAGTCGTGTCGACGCAACAGGCCGTCGTCAGCGAAGTAAAAATCCTGGAAACGGCTATGGCTGGCGATGTGTTCCGGGAACTCGACCCGCAGACCGCGCCAGGCTTCGGGGCCTTCCTGCCAGGGTGCGATTTCAGTGACGTTGAAACCCGCCATCGCCATGAAAAACGGCGTCGTCAGGTAGGTCCACATGGCGTACCCGCTGAAGTAAGCACGGTGTAGCGGGTCCCAGGGGGTATCCATGTCGTGCCCGGCGAATGACTCTCGCGGGTTCGCGCGCTCGCGCACGATTTCGCCCTCGGTGGTTTCGATGGCGATGTAGTCGGCCCGGAATGCCGTGCGCCAGTGCGGGTTGCCGAACGGCGTGACGCCGGCGCTTTGCTGGTGCAGGCTGACGGTCATCTCGCGGGGCATCGTGTCTTGCGCCACGCCCTTCATTGCCCATAATTCTCCGCCCGTGACGATGGTTGCGTTGAGCGTTGTGAACCTGTTCCAGCGCTCCAGGCCGCCATGGGCGTCGAGTATTTTTTTCAGCAAATCGTTCATGGGTCTTGTCCCTTTCGATGCTGGGCGGAATCAAAAGAATAGGTCACTGGCAGGTCGTGGGCGGATCTATGCTGATGACTTCCCTACAGGCTCGGGCCTCCACTGAACAGAAGCATTCAGGAATGCAAACATGAATATGCGGATTCTGACCCTCCTGGCAGCGATGGTTTGCCTACCAGCACACGCCGCCAGCGAAGTCGACGCCTTCGATGCCGGCAATGGCAGCCGGCCTTTCGACCAGTCGCTGGAACTGCAGGGCATTGTCTTTAATGTGACGGATGAGTCGGTCGATGGCGGCCGGGCAATGCGCATCGCTCCCCAAGGGCTGGAAATCGATAATTCGGCCATGACTCACCCACTGAATGGCGACATCGCCCGGGCGGAGGTCGCGGACCTCGATCGGGATGGCTCTCCGGAAATTTACGTGTTCGTCAGGTCACCAGGGCGCGGATTGCCCGGCGAGCTCGTTGCCTATGCCGCGAACCGTAAAAAATCCCTCAGTGCGATCTATCTGCCACCGGTCAGCGAAGACCCAGAGATCGCCGAGGGGTATCGCGGCGAGGATGAGTTTGCCGTGGTGGAAAACACCTTGGTGCAGCGGTTTGCGCTGTATGACAGTGCCGACGCTTCGGCGGGCCGGACCGGGAAAATGCGCGAGATTCAGTATCGGTTGATGCCTGGGGAGGCGGGGTGGATTTTGCAGAGGCAGAAGGTGATGGAGTATTGAGCTTTTCCCCTTTCACCCTCGGGCAACACATGAACTTTTCTTCACCCCGGGTTCAGGCAACTCCCTGTACATTTACCCTCGCTCATTCAAGAAACTACGGTTTGCCCGCCCTCCCGCGGGCTTTTTTTTGTCTTGCGAAATGTCCTACGCTGGGGCAAACCGCAGAGAAAAATCCCACAGGTCTTTCAGGTTGTCGGTCGGAAGGGGGCTTATTAATCTTTTGTCGTCACTGACTACTCAGTGATCGGGTGTGAGAACCCGGCAAGTAATAGCCATGCACTACCAGTATCCGCATAATTGCCGGCAGCTTGTCCGCTGCCTGTAGATGCGTAATGGCGGCTGTGTGCGGGCAGACTTTTGTCTGACCGGGTGGCTATGACCGGATTCTCACCTCGCACATAGCTGCCACCTCTTTGCTGTGTGAGAACGGCAAGTACTGGCACCCACGCAAGAGGTTAATCATCTTGGATAAGCTAACCCCCGATCCCCCCTTCGAAACCACCAAACCCCTATCGCCCCAGCCCCTTCTTCACGATCCTCCCCGACATCAAATCCGAAAACCTCCTCGCCCACGCTTGCGAATCACTGGCTTCAGCCAGCGTCATGCTCAATGACTTCGCCACTTACCTTAATGGCCCCCAGCGCAACACCGCGCTTGGGATTGCGCAGATCGTCATGCTGGCGGAGCTGGCTGTGAACAGGGCGCTGGATAATGTCGATCCGCAGGGCTAGGAAAGTAGACCGCGTTATCGTTCTTCGCGAGCAAGCCCGCTCCCACATTTAGTCTGTGGCGTATGCAAATTCTGCGACCACCGAAAGACTATTGTGGGAGCGGGCTTGCTCGCGAAAGCAATTTGCCAGGCAACAAAAAAACAGAACATCTCACTCAAATTGCGGGCTACGCTCAACCCGCAATTTGCGACAATCCTTTTGCAGCACCGGCATCTCCAACCGCGCTCTTCCGTAAAAGGCCAGCGCCGTCAGCAAACACGCCAGCCACACGAAGATCCCGGCCCAGAAGGTGTGGGACATGTAGTGCCAGCCCTGCACCACCCGCGTCGTGCCATAGACAAACCCCAGGGCCAGCGAGCCGTACATGATTGCCTTGGAATAGCGCCAGCGGTAACGGCGGGCAACAAAGTACAGCGCCAGCATGGTGAAACCACCGGAGGCATGCCCGCCGGGCCAGCAACGACCGTCACCGGCGACTTTCAACAAATCGAAATTCTCGTACCACTCCTTGTGCTCGATCTTCCCGCCGTACTGGGTGGTCTCGATCGGGCAATACACACTGGTATGACCCTTGAGGTAGTGGATGACGCCGGTGCTGATGGAGAACGCGAACACCACGTAGAGGAAATCCCGCCGATGTTTGCTGGCAAAACGTAGCACC
Organism: Pseudomonas sp. YuFO20; assembly: GCF_035064975.1. Taxonomy (NCBI): domain Bacteria; kingdom Pseudomonadati; phylum Pseudomonadota; class Gammaproteobacteria; order Pseudomonadales; family Pseudomonadaceae; genus Pseudomonas; species Pseudomonas sp. YuFO20. Next base: position 18,553 of record NZ_JAXDEO010000040.1, on the reverse strand, counting down.
GGCGCGACCTTGATCTTTTCCAGGACGGCGATGATCTTCGCGTGTTTTTCCGCTTCCAGACGCGGCCAGAGAAACGACAGCAAGGCACCGATGATGGCGATCTCGCCGGTCCAGTTCGGAATGATCCGCGCCCATTTATGGGTGATCTTTTCGAACAGGTGCACATGGTCCAGCGGGAATGTTTGCGTCACCGGGTCATAAAACAGATCGTTGAAGGCGATGTCGATCCGGGTCAGGTCGAACATCAGGAACACCACGACCGCGCAGGCCAGTGGGATACCGAAGTTCACCCAGTAAAAACGCGAGCGGGAAGCCGTCAGCATGGTGTGTCCTGGTGACAGAGTGAATTCATTCGGTGGTCATCGAGTGCCAGTCCGAGGCCTCGATGAACCCGAGTATGTGCGGCGCTTGTTGCGCTTGGGCGGTAACGAAAAGCGAGGCGCCGTAACCAAGGGTCGAGATGGGCAACTTGAGATCCTTTTGCAGTTGCGCCATGCATTCGCTATGGGTCACCAGGATCAGGTTGCGCCCGGGGACCTTGTGCGTCAGCGCGTCGCGCAGCATCGTGCCCTTGCAGTTGATCAGCCAGTCGTCGCCAGCGCCGACCGTGTTGAACATGTACCCGCTGGTCTGCGCCGTACGCACCATCGGGCTGTTGTAGATGTCGGCCTTCCCCAGCCCAAGCTGCTCGAACTGCGCACCGACCGCCACCGCAACGCTGCGCGAACGATCGGTAATGCCATCGTCGCCACTCAGGCAGGGCGCGCTGGAGTGATCGCAACGCTCGACATGGCGCACCAGCACGATCATGTCGCCCCTGGCCCAACCCGCCAACAGCGCCCGCGCGCCCTCCACGTTGCCATGCGCCAGGTCCGGCACGGCGTCAGGCCGTAACAGCAATACCGTCATGGCCAGCGCCAGCATCGCCGTGGCCAGCACCACGAGCGGATTGCGATAACGGGTAAAACGGCTCAGGTCGATCGAGCGTTGTATTCCGAACAGACTCAGTCTCAATTCCACAACAAGCCGCCTCGCAGCCCTTCATCAGGTGCCGTGAGAGTAAAGAGGCGGGCGTCGACTGCCAGTGAAACCAATGTGAAAAAAAACTTAAGCCCGTGGCAAAAGCTTGTTACAGCATCCGTCCGACAAAATCCTTTCAGCGCTCGCGATTGCTGCCGATACAGACCTGCAACCCACCTTGCTGGCGCCTAAGAACAACAATCTTCCAGCCAACCGACGATCAAGAAACACCACGTTCCTGGAGGAATTTTGATGAATAGCTGGTTCGGCAACATCAGCGTGAACCTGAAACTGGGCCTGGGCTTTGGCCTGGTCCTGGCCCTGACCTGCGTCCTCGCCCTGACCGGCTGGACCAGCCTGGGCAGCCTGATTGACCGCAGCAACTGGATGAGCGACATCACCCAGCTCAACGCCGGCCTGACCAAACTGCGCGTGGTGCGCCTGCAGTACATGCTGACCAACGGCGACGAAGCCACCGCGCAGAACGTACAGACCACCCTTCAGGCCTTTTCCGATCAGCAACAAGCGCTGCTGGCGAAGTTCAAGAGCCCGGAAAACCTCAAGCTGCTCAAAGAACAAGGCAGCGTCATCGACGCCTACAAGACGTCCCTGGCCAAGATGCGCGACGCCTACCGTACCGGCAACAGCGCGCGCGACGTCATGGGCAGCAACGCCGAAACGGCCAGCACGCTGATCGACGACCTGAACAGCCGCGTGCAACGACTGCCACCGAGTGATCAGCGCTTCGAACAGTTCCAGGCCATCACCGCGGCCAAGCAAGCGTTCCTGCTGGCCCGCTACGAAGTGCGTGGCTACACCGCCACCACCAATGCCGAGACCGAGCAAAAAGCCGTGGCGCAACTGGACGCCGCGATTGCCAGCCTGCAACAGCTCAACGTGCATTTCAGCGACATCCAGCCCCAGGCCCTGCGCCAACTGGAGACCGCGCTGGGCAACTACCGCAGCGCCTTGCAGGCCTATAAAGCGGCGAACAGCGAGGCTGTGCAGGCGCGCAAGGAAATGACCGACGAGGGCGCGGCCATCGTCAGCCTGAGCGAGCAGCTGTATCAGATCCAGCTCGACCGTCGTGACGCTGAAAGCGCCCAGGCGCGTACCCTGCAACTGATCAGCACGCTGCTGGCATTGCTGGTGGGCATTATTGGCGCCGTTGTCATTACCCGGCAGATCACCGGTCCGTTGCGCGAAACCCTGGCCGTGGTCGATCGCATCGCCAGCGGCGACCTGTCCCAGGACGTCAGGGTCACGCGTCGCGATGAGCTGGGTGTCTTGCAACAAGGCATTGCGCGCATGGGCGTGACCTTGCGCGACCTGATCAGCGGTATCCGCGACGGCGTCACCCAGATCGCCAGCGCAGCCGAAGAGCTGTCGGCCGTGACCGAGCAGACCAGCGCCGGGGTCAACAGCCAGAAAGTCGAGACCGACCAGGTCGCCACCGCCATGCACGAGATGACCGCCACCGTGCAGGAAGTCGCGCGCAATGCCGAGCAAGCCTCCCAGGCCGCCGCCGCGGCGGATGGCGAAGCACGCGCAGGGGACAAGGTTGTCGCTGAAGCCATCACCCAGATCGAACGCCTGGCCAGCGAGGTGGTGCGTTCCACCGAAGCCATGGGCCTGCTGCAACAGGAAAGCGACAAGATCGGCAGCGTCATGGACGTGATCAAGGCCGTGGCCGAACAAACCAACCTGCTGGCACTCAACGCCGCCATTGAAGCGGCACGCGCTGGTGAAGCCGGACGTGGTTTTGCCGTGGTGGCCGACGAAGTGCGGGGCCTGGCCCAACGCACGCAGAAATCCACCGAGGAAATCGAAGGCCTGGTGGCCGCCCTGCAGAACGGCACCCAGCAAGTGGCGACCGTGATGAACAACAGCCGCACCCTGACCGACAGCAGCGTGGCCCTGACCCGCAAGGCCGGTGCTTCACTGGAAAACATCACCCGCACGGTGTCCAACATCCAGTCGATGAACCAGCAGATCGCGGCCGCGGCCGAACAGCAAAGCGCGGTGGCCGAAGAGATCAGCCGCAGCATCGTCAACGTGCGTGATGTGTCGGAACAGACCGCCGCGGCGAGTGATGAGACGGCGGCGTCCAGTGTTGAGCTGGCGCGGTTGGGGAATCAGTTGCAGATGATGGTCAGCCACTTCCGCGTCTGACGTTCAAGATCAAAAGATCGCAGCCTTCGGCAGCTCCTACAGGGGATCGTAGTTCCATGTAGGAGCTGCCGCAGGCTGCGATCTTTTAGCGGTGCTGGAAACCTGCACGCAAATCCCCTTCCCGCGCCAGGAACCGCCCTTCCCTGCGCCCGTTCGCCTGACCGTCCTGGTAGCTCAATACCCCGTTGACCCACACGCCATCGATGCCTTCAGCCGCCCGTTGCGGATCATTGAAGTCAGCCACGTCGCGAATGGTCGCCGGGTCGAACAGCACCAGGTCGGCCCAGTGGCCTTCGCGGATCTCGCCCCTTTGCTTCAAGCCGAACCGCGCCGCCGACAAGCCGGTCATCTTGTGCACGGCGGTGTGCAGTGGAAAAAGGCCGACGTCACGGCTGAAATGGCCGAGCACCCGTGGGAAAGCGCCCCACAGGCGTGGATGGGGAAACGGGTCTTCGGGCAGGCCGTCGGAGCCGACCATCGACAGCGGGTGCGCGAGGATCCGTCGCACATCGTTTTCGTCCATCCCGTAGTACACCGCGCCGGCCGGTTGCAGCTGGCGGGCGGCATCGAGCAGGGACAGGTTCCACTCGGCGGCGATGTCCATCAGGTCGCGCCCGCCCATCTGCGGGTGTGGCGTCGACCAGGTGATGGTAATGCGGTGGGCATCGGTGACCTGCTTGAGGTCCAGGGTCGAGGAGCTGGCGGCATACGGGTAGCAATCGCAGCCCACTGGGTGGGTCTTCGCGGCCTGTTCAAGAGACGCCAGCAGTTGCGGGCTGCGCCCCCAGTTACCGGCACCGGCACATTTGAGGTGGGAAATGATCACCGGGGATTTTGCATGACGACCGATCTGGAACGCCTCGTCCATGGCCTCCAGCACCGGTTCGAATTCACTGCGCAGATGGGTGGTGTAGACCGCCCCGAACGCGGTCAGCTCTTCGGTCAGTTGCATGACTTCGTCGGTGGAAGCCGAGAACGCACTGGCGTAGGCAAGACCGGTGGACAAGCCCAGCGCGCCGGCCTCGAGACTGTCGCGCAGTTGCTCGCGCATCGCGGCAATTTCATCCGGCGTGGCGGTGCGGAACAGGTCGTCGAGGTGGTTGCTGCGCAACGCGGTGTGGCCCACCAGCGCGGCGACGTTGAGCGTGGTGTTCGCCGCCTCGACCGCCGCGCGGTAATCGCTGAACTTCGGATAAACAAACGCCGCCGCGCTGCCGAGCAGGTTCATCGGATCCGGTGGATCGCCGCGCAGGCTCACCGGCGACGCGCTGATTCCGCAATTGCCAACGATCACCGTGGTCACGCCCTGGCTGAGCTTGGGCAGCATCTGCGGCTGACGGATCACCACCGTGTCGTCGTGGGTGTGCACATCGATGAAGCCGGGCGCCAGCACGCGGCCGGCGGCGTCGATCTCATCGCTGGCACGGGCATCCTGCAAGTCGCCGATGCGCTCGATACGTCCGTGCAGGATCGCCACGTCGGCCAGGTAGCCAGGACTGTTGCTGCCGTCGATGACCAGGGCATTGCGAATCAGCGTGTCGTACATCATGTCAGTCTCCCAGCGGCAGGTGATCGTCGCCGCCGCGGTAATCGTCCAGGGCGAGTTTGATCCGCCGCAGGCGTTCTTGATTGTCTTGAGGATTGGCCAGTGCCAGCTCGGTGGCAAGCACATCGATGGCGAGCAACATGCCGTAGCGTGCCGCTGTCGGTTTGTAGATGAACGAGGTCTCGGCGCTTTGCAGCGGCAGCACGATGTCGGCCAGTTGCGCCAGCGGCGAATCGCCTCGGGTGATGGCCAGGATGCGCGCGCCGTAGTTGCGGGCCAGTTCCACGGTTTCCAGCAGTTCGGGGGTGATGCCCGTCAGTGAGCAGACGATGACCACCTGATCAGGACTGAGGCTGGCCGCCGTGATGCGCATCATCACCGCGTCGTGGCAGACCGCGATCGGGTAGCCAAGGCGCACCAGGCGCACCTGCAACTCATCGCTGCACAAGGTCGAGCAGCCACCCATGCCGAAGGCGTGGATCATCCGCGCCTTGCCCAGCAGTTTCACCGCATCGGCGAACCGCGACTCGTCAAAAGCCGACAGGTGCTGGCGCAGGGTCGACTCGATGTCGCCGACGATCTGCCCGTAAAACGCCGACTGCTCGGGCGTGCCCGCCGGGTCGAGGAAACGGCTGCCGACGCCGCTGGCCTGGGCCAGTTGCAAGCGCAGGTCGCGCAGATCCTTGCAGCCGACCGTGCGGGCGAAACGCGAGAGCGTGGCGGTGCTGACTTCCGCGCGCAGCGCCAGCTCATCGAGGCTGGCGGAAGCGGCAAAGCCCACATCGTCGAGCATCAGGCGGGCGATGCGTCCTTCGCCGGCGCTGAAGGAATCCTGGCGGGCGCGGATCTGGTAGAGGATGTCCATGGCAGGCGGCTCCGGCTAAATCAGGTAGGAAAGGCCCACGGTCAGGCCGAAGGCGACGAGCGAGATCAGGGTCTCCAGCACCGTCCAGGTCTTGAACGTCTGGGTGACCGTCATATTGAAGTATTCCTTGATCAGCCAGAAGCCGCCGTCGTTGACGTGGGAAAAAATCACCGACCCCGCCCCCGTCGCCAGCACCAGCAACTCCGGATGTGGATACCCCATGGCGATGGCGACGGGTGCGACCACGCCCGAGGCGGTGGTCATGGCCACGGTGGCAGAACCGGTGGCGATGCGCATCAACGCCGCGAACAACCAGCCCATCAGCAACGGCGACAGGTGAAATTCGTGGGCCAGGCCGACGATCTGATCGGTCACGCCGGCGTCCACCAGGATCCGGTTCAGACCGCCGCCGGCGCCCACCAGCAAGGTGATGCTGGCGGTCGGCGCCAGGCATTCGTTGGTGAACTTGAGGATCGACTCGCGATTGAAACCCTGGGCCAGGCCGAGGGTCCAGAAGCTCAGCAAGGTCGCCAGCAGCAGCGCGATAACCGAGTTGCCGATGAACAGAAGGAACTGGTTGAGGCCGCTGCCCGGGGTGGAAATCAGGTTGGCCCAGCCGCCGATCAGCATCAGCACCACCGGCAACAGGATGGTCGCCATGGTCAGGCCGAAACTCGGCAGGCTGTCGCGCGGCTCACGCTCGAGGAACTGCCGTTCCAGCGGGTTTTCCGCCGGCAGCTGGATGCGCGGTACGATGAATTTGGCATACAGGGGGCCGGCGATGATCGCGGTCGGAATGCCGATCGCAATCGCATAGAGCAAGGTCTGCCCCACCGACGCCTGGTACACCTGCACCGCCAGCATCGCCGCCGGGTGCGGTGGCACCAGCGCATGCACCACCGACAGGCCGGCGACCATCGGCAGGCCGACCATCAGGATCGACACGCCGACCCGCCGCGCCACGGTGAAGGCAATCGGCACCAGCAGCACGAAACCGACCTCGAAGAACAACGGCAGTCCCACCAGGAAGGCGATGCAGACCATCGCCCAATGTGCGTTCTTCTCGCCGAAACGGTCAATCAGGGTGCGCGCCACCTGCTCGGCGCCGCCGGACTCGGCCATCATCTTGCCGAGCATGGTGCCCAGCGCCACCACCAGCGCGATATGCCCCAGGGTCTTGCCGACACCCGCCTCATAGGCCCCGACCACGCCGGACGGCGGCATGCCCGCCACCAGCGCCAGGCCGATGGAAATCAGGGTGATGACAATGAACGGATTGAGCCGGTAGCGGGCGATCAGCACGATCAGCGCGATGATGGCGACAGCGGCATACACCAGCAGCCAATAGCCGAAGGACGGGGTCATGCGGTACTCCTCGAGAGGGTCACGTCGAAAGTTTTGTGAAACTCTTAAAACATTTCGGGGCGTGGTTTTCAAACGAGGTGAAAGTAATTTTCGTGCAGAGGTAAGGGATGTCGCTCAGAGATATGTCGTGTCGCAAATAATGAAAATCAGGCAGGCGGATTTTCATCACGCCTGCGCTGGTCGGTCTCAGTCGTGTTGCACCCGGGCACGTTTGAGCAGTTTCTTGCAGCGCTCGGACAGTCCCAGCACCCGCAGGTGTTTGCCCGCCTTGCTGTAGCGCTCGCGCAGGGTGTCGAGCGCGGCAATGGCCGAATAATCGACGAAGCTCAGGTGGCGGCAATCGAGGGTCACTTGCGCCGGGTCGTTGGCCGGATCGAATTGATTGAGGAAAGGGGTGGTCGAGGCGAAAAACAGCGTGCCATGGACGCGGTAAAGCTTGCTGCCGTCGTTTTCCAGGTGACTGTCGGCGTACAGCTGCCGGGCCTGCTGCCAGGCGAAATTGAGCGCCGCGATGATGATGCCGCACAACACCGCCGTGGCCAGGTCGGTGAACACCGTGATCACTGTCACCGCGATAATCACCAGTACATCGTTCATCGGCACCTTGTTCAGCACCCGCAGCGAAGCCCAGGCAAAGGTCTGTTGCGAGACCACGAACATTACCCCGACCAACGCCGCCAACGGAATACGCTCGATCAGCGGCGACAGGAACAGGATGAACAGCAGTATCGACACCCCGGCGACCACACCGGACAGCCGACCGCGGCCCCCGGAGCTCAGGTTGATAACGGTCTGGCCGATCATCGCGCAACCGCCCATGCCGCCGAACAGACCGGACACCACGTTGGCCGCGCCCAGCGCCACGCATTCGCGATCGGGGTAGCCGCGACTCTCGGTGATTTCGTCGGTGAGGTTCAGGGTCAGCAACGTTTCCAGCAGGCCGACCATCGCCATCAGGATCGCGTAGGGCGCGATGATGCGCAGGGTTTCCAGGTTCCAGGGAATGTCTGGCAAAGCGAATGTCGGCAAGCCACCGGCGATGTGTGCCATGTCACCCAGGGTGCGGGTTGGCAGGCCGAGGAAGTAAACCGCCAGCCCCACCCCCAGGATCGCCACCAACGCGGGCGGCACCGCGCGGGTCAGGCGTGGCAGCAGATAGACGATCGCCATCGTCACCGCCACCAGGCCGATCATGTAGTACAACGGCGTACCGCTCAGCCAGGTCTCGCCACTCTTGAAGTGCTCCAGTTGCGCCAGGGCAATGATGATCGCCAGGCCGTTGACGAAACCGAGCATCACCGGGTGCGGCACCATGCGCACCAGCTTGCCCAGCCGCAGCAGGCCGAACGCCGCCATGATCAAGCCGCCCAGCAGCACCGTCGCCAGCAGGTACTGCACACCGTGCTGCACCACCAGCGCGACGATCACCACCGCCATCGACCCGGCGGCACCGGAGACCATGCCTGGCCGGCCACCGAACAGCGCGGTCAGGGTGCAAATGATGAACGCACCATACAGGCCCATCAGCGGATTGAGATGCGCCACCAGCGCGAAGGCAATGCATTCGGGCAACAGGGCGAAAGACGTCGTGAGCCCGGCCAGGGCATCGGCGCGTAGATGTTTTGGTTTCATGGGGGACCGCATGCAGGGAGTAGCAAGAAAGAGTGTGCGGATGTTACGGAATCGAGGGCGTTCCGGCCAGTTTATGCAACTTCAGAAACGCCTTCGCGAGCAAGCCCGCTCCCACATTAGACCGCGTCCGTCTGGACAATGCGGTCAAGTGTGGGAGCGGGCTTGCTCGCGAAAGCAGCAACTCGGTCTAAAGCGAACTCACACCATCTCGTTACGAATCCACTCCAGCACCGACGTACGCTTCGGCACCCAACCCAATATCTCCCGCGCACGGGTACCGCGAACCCGGCTGTTGGAGCCCAGGCCATAGTTGGCCATTTCATAACCCCACTCGGCTTCGGCATCCTTCAGTGGCCAGTCTTGCGGCTGGCCCAGGTTCAACGCCTCGGCGATCGCCGTGGTCATATCGATGAACGACGCTTCGCCGCTTTCGACAAAGTAGAAGGTGCCTGGGACGTTTTTGCTCAGCGCCAGCAGGTACAGCGCCACCACGTCTTCAATGTGCACGTTGGACCAGATGTTCTGCCCGGTGCCGACATGGTGGACCACGCCGCTTTTGCGCGCCTGTTTCAGCAAGCGCGGCAGCTGCACGCTGTCGCGATTGACGCCGAGGCTGTGGCCGTAGATCAGGGTGTTGCAGATGACGGCCGAGTTCACGCCATCCTTGGCCGCGGCGAGGATCAGGTTGTCGATGGCCACCCGTGCGGCCTTGTCCACAGTGGGTTCCGGCAAGTTGTCTTCACGGTAGATGACGTCGCTGGACTTGCCGCCCGAGGCATCGCCGACGATGCTCGAACCGCTGGTGTGCAGGAACACTTTGTTGGAGCCGCGCAAGGCATCGAGCAAAGCTTCGACTGCACCGCGATGGTCGCTGCTGGCGGCGTTGATCACAGCGTCGGCGGCCCGGGCCTGTTCGGCCAACAGTACGCTGTCATCCAGCGTGCCGATGACCGGGGTGATGCCCAGCGCGTTCATTTCATCCGCCTGTTCGGCGTTGCGCACCAGGCCGGTAACCTTGTGACCGGCCTTGATCAGGCCGGTGGCGATGGAGCCGCCGATAAAACCGGCAGCGCCGGTAACGAATACGTTCATGGAGAAACTCCCTGCGTGGATAAGTGATGCAACGAGTATCCAGCAGCGATCCCTGGCGAAAAATCCCCGCTGACCCAATTCACTCTTGCGCTGCAATCACGAATCAGCCGCTGAAATCCGTGGACGCGTACACCGCCAGTTTGCTCTGGATGAAGTCGAGGAAACACTGGATGCGCAAGGCCAACTGCGAGTTGCGGTAGTACACCGCGTTGATCGGCTGGCGATAGCCGCTGTTGAATTCGGCCAGCAACACCTTCAACCGTCCGGCACGAATGTCTTCGATGGTCATGTAGTGCGACAGGCTGGCGATGCCCTGGCCTTCCAGCGCCAGGTGGCGGATGGTTTCGCCGCTGGAAGCGCTGAGCGACGCCTGGATCGGCCAGCGATCGCCGTGCACGTAGCGCAGCGGCCATTGGTTGAGGCCTTCGTTCTGGGTGAAGCCCAGCAGGGTGTGTTCGGCCAGATCCGCCACGGCGGTCGGGGTGCCGTGTTTTTTCAGATACGCCGGGCTGGCGACGATGTGAATCGGACTGCATCCCAGAGAGCGTGCGTGCAGGGTCGAGTCGGCCAGGGTGCCGATGCGGATGGCGATGTCGGTGCTTTGCTCAAGCAGGTCGATGATCAGGTCGTTGCTGTTGAGTTCGAGCTGGATGTCCGGATAGAGCCGGCGGAATTCATCGATGTAGGGCACGATGGCGTGCAGCATGAATGGCGACGCGGCGTTGATGCGCAAGCGCCCGGAAGGGGTTTGCTGGCGTGAGGACAAGCGCTCCTCGAGTTCGTCCATCTGATCGAGAATCAGCTTGGCGTGTTCGAAGAAGTACTTGCCCTCCTCGGTCAGGTCCATGCGTCGCGTGGTGCGGTTGATCAGCGTGGTATCGAGCTTGGCCTCGAGCCGCGACAGCGTGCGGCTGACCGCCGACGGCGTTTGCCCGACCTGCTCGGCCGCCGCGGAAATCGACCCGCACTCGATCACGCAGACGAAAATCTGCAATTCATCGGATCTGGCTTTCACGAGTGTCCTCTTTGACGAAAATCGCTAAAAGATCGCAGCCTTCGGCAGCTCCTACAAGGTATTGCGTACACCTGTAGGAGCTGCCGAAGGCTGCGATCTTTTAGCCGCTGAGACCGATAGTAGCCGAGCGTTACGCCTTCAGGCCAAACACCTCTTTCAGATGCTGCTCATAACGCGCCACATCGGCTTCGATGTTCGGGCGTTTCATCACGTCCACGCAGAGGAAGGTCGGCAAAGCGGTCATGCCGAGGAATTCGTTGGCCTTGTGGAACGGGAAGTACACCGCGTCCACGCCCTTGGCCTCGAAGAAGTCGGTCGGGTCGTCGAAGGCTTGCTGCGGCGCGTTCCAGGTCAGCGACAGCATGTACTGCTTGCCGTGGATCAGGCCGCCACTGCCGTATTTCTGCGAGGCGTCGGAACGGGTGCGGCCGTCGCTGGCGTAGAGGCTGCCATGGCCTTCGGTGAAGACTTCGTCGATGTACTTCTTGACGGTCCATGGCGCGCCCATCCACCAGCCGGGCATCTGGTAGATGGTCACGTCGGCCCAGAGGAATTTGGCAACTTCTTCGGCGACGTCGTAACCCTCGTCGATGAACGTGGCTTTGACATCTACCCCACCGCGATCCAGCACGCTCAGCGCGGCTTCATGCAAGGTGGTGTTGTAGCGGCCATCGGAGTGGGCGAATTGTTTGCCGCCATTGAGCAACAGGACTTTTTTCATGGGAGGTCTCGGGAAGGGTCAGGAATCGGATGGCGGCAGAGTAAAGACCTGGCTCGCGCGGAGTAAGCGGCCATTGTGCAAAATTCATTTGACCCACACGCACGAATCAATCGGTGATTGTTGCCTTAGACTAGGGCCGATTCTGAAATGAGGAGTGTTTTCTGATGAGTGAAATGCAAGGTTTCATCCTGCACGCCAAGACCCGCCCGGAAAAATCCGACGCCTTCGAAGCGTTTTTCAGCGGCTATGTGGAAGCCAGTCGCGCCGAACCCGGCTGCATCGAGTACCACATGCTGCGCGACAAGCAGGACCCGACCCTGTTTATCTTTTACGAGATCTGGCAGTCCCAGGCACACCTCGACGTGCACTCGAACCTGCCGCACATGAAACAGTTTCTCGAACAGCGCGATGAATACCTGGAGCGGGATTTCGAGATCCGCGCCATTGACATGCTTAGCCCGTCATCCGCTAGCCGCTGATCAACAAATGGCCGCCAAGCAAGCCGAGGCCAATGAAGAACACACGCTTGAACAACACGGCGCTGATCCGCTGGCGCAGCCACTGCCCCAGCCACATGCCGAGCACCGCCGGGATCAGCGCCAACAACGATGCACTCAACTCGCCACCGCCGAGAGCGCCGCGCCATAGCAGGCCGCCGGCCAGGGCCAGGGTCGAGACGGTGAACGACAGGCCCAGCGCCTGCACCAGTTCATCCTTGCTCAAGCCCAGCGCCTGCAGGTACGGCACCGCCGGAATCACGAACACGCCGGTGGCCGACGTGATAACCCCCGTCAGCACGCCGCACAGCGGACCCAGCCAACGCTCATTGCGGACGCCTACACGCAAGGTCGGCAGGAACAACCCGCTCAGCGCATAGAGCAACAACGCCGCCCCCAATCCGCGTACCACCCAGTGGCCGCCAGCCATGCCGATCCACAGCGTGCCCGCGCCGGTGCCGATGAAAATGGCCAGCAGCATCGGCCACAGCCGCTTGATCAGCCCGTGCAGATGCCCGCCGAAGGCCAGTTGCCAGACGTTGGTCAGGGTCGCGGGAATGATCAACAGCGCGGCAGCCTGTGATGGGGCCATAGCCAGACCGAGCAAGCCCATGGCGATGGTTGGCAGGCCGAGGCCGATGACGCCCTTGATCATGCCGGCCAGCAGGAAGGTGGCGATGACCAGCAATGACAGGGTAAATCCGAGATTTTGGTAGAACGAGGCGAGTGTGTTCATGGGGCTATCCTGAGCCTGGATTGGCCGGATGAAAATCTGCCATATACTGAGGGTGCCTCTCTTACAACAAGAGGCTGAAGAAGAGTTAAGGCCACTGGCGACTTCGCGAGCAAGCCCGCTCCCACAGGGGAATGCATTTCAAATGTGGGAGCGGGCTTGCTCGCGAAGGCGTCCGACCAGACAACACATTCCCAGAGATTGCCGATGCACTTCGACCTGACCGACCTGCGCCTCTACCTGAACATCCTCGACAGCGGCAACATCACCGCCGGCGCCGCGCGCAGCCATCTGTCACTGGCCGCCGCGAGCGCGAGAATCCGCGCGATGGAAGCGTCCCTCGGCACGGATTTTCTTGAGCGCGGCCGTCGCGGCGTAACGCCGACCCCGGCTGGCAAAGCCCTCGCCCAGCACGCCCGGGTCCTGCTGCAACAGGCCGAACGCATGCAGCAGGACCTGGCCGACTATGCCAAGGGTGTCAAAGGCCAGGTGCGCTTGTTGTGCAACACCACGGCGATCACCGAATACCTGCCGGAGCTGCTCGCCGACTTCCTGCGCGAGCACCCCAACCTCGACATCGACCTGCAGGAATTGCCCAGCACGCGCATCACCCACGCCTTGCGCCAGGGTGCGGCCGACCTGGGCATCGTCTCCGACGCGGTAGACACCCACTCGCTCGAAACCCTGCCCTTTCGCAACGATCCGCTGGTGCTGATCATGCCGCCCGGGCATCCCTTGGCAGGCGGCGAACCGCCGAGTTTCAGCGATACCTTACGGCACGACTACGTGGGGCTGACCGCCAACAGCGCACTCGCGGTGTACCTCGAAGAACAGGCGCTGCACGCGGGCATGCGCATGCAGATCCGCATCCGTGCGGAAGGCTTCGACGGGGTGATTCGCATGGTCGCTCACGGTGCCGGGCTGGCCATCGTGCCGCTGGCGGCGATCCAGCGCCGGACACTGGATCAACCGCTCAAAAGCTTCGCGCTGAAGGAAGATTGGGCACAGCGAAAATTACTGCTGTGCGCGCGCTCATTCACTGGCCTGCCCGGTTATGCCAGAGCGTTGCTCGAGGCCTTGCGCAGCGAGTGAGGCCGGTTTTGGCTTCCTGAAAAACACGCCATAGACCACCGTCAGCAGCACCAGGAACGGCACGCCAAACACCAGGGTCATCTTGAAGGCTTCGGTGAAGTAGGTGGTAATCATCACCGCACCCATCAGCACCAAGCCCAACAACGTGCTGTAGGGGAACAGGCGCATGCGAAACGACAGTTTTCGCTCGCCGTGGCGCTGGTGATAACGACGGAAACAGTAGTGGGTCAGGAAGATCATGAACCAGGTGAAGATGGCGCCGAACATCGAGATCGCCATCATCAAGGTGAACGAACTTTCCGGGTACAGGATGTTGAGCAACGTCGCCAGGGCAATGCCCGAGCTCGACAGCAACAGGGCGTTCAGCGGAATCCCGGTCTTGCTCAGTTTGCCCATGGACTTGGGTGCGTAGCCGCCACGGGACAGGCTGAACATCATGCGCGTGGTGATGTACAACTGACTGTTCATCGCCGACAGCGCGGCGATCAGGATCACGAAATTCATCACCCCGGTGGCGCCGGGAATGCCGATGGCCTGCATCACCGTGACGAACGGGCTCTGGGCATGACCGGCCTGGACCCACGGCACGATCGCCAGCATCAGGGCGAGGGTCAGGAGGTAGAACACCACCAGGCGCACGATAGTCGCGCGAAAGGCTTTCTTCACCGCTTGCTCCGGGTCCTGCGCCTCACCGGCAGCCACCGCGATCATCTCAACGCTCAGGTAGCTGAAGATCGACACGATCACCGCGACCCACATGCCTTGCAGGCCATTGGGGAAAAAGCCGCCGTGGGCGGTGTAGTTGTGCACGCCGTATTCCGGGTTGCCGGAACCGAACACCACGTACACCGCGAGGATGATGAAGCCGACAATCGCGCCGATCTTGATGGTCGAGAACCAGTACTCGAAGGTACCGAATGTCTTCACGCTAATGGCGTTGAGCACGATCAGCACACTGGAGAACGAGACGATCCACACCCACTCCGGCACGTTGGCAAACCAGTACTTCATGTACATCGCCACCGCCGTCACTTCCGTGCCGACCGCCAGCACGATCGCCGCCCAATAGGCATAGCGCACCAGGAACCCGGCCAGCGGGCTGACATAGAATTCGGCGTAGGCGCCGAACGAGCCGGAGGTCGAATGGGCCACGGTCATTTCCGCCAGGCAGCCCATCAACAGCAGCGTGATGATCGCGCCGATGGCGTAGCTGAGCAGCACGCTCGGCCCGGCATACCCGATCGCGTAGGCACTGCCCATGAACAGCCCGGTGCCGATCGCACCGCCAATGGCGATCATGCTCATCTGCCCGGACGTCAGCTGACGCCGCAGGCCCTGTTCACGGTTGGATATCGTTTCAAAACCGGTGTTATCGGTCATTTTTATGTCCTCTGAATATTGTCTTTCTTGAAGAGCACGTCTTGGTTTTTACCGGTGGGGATCAGCCACGCACAGCAGGACAGGGATCAGAAAATACTCAGTGGATATTCGATGATGATGCGCACTTCGTTGTTGTCCGTGGTATCGGCCCTCGCCACTTGCGCAGTCGAGCGCACACTTGCCTGGCGCACCCGCAGCGACAGGTCCCTGGCCTTGCCCGACTGCACGACGTAGCGCGCTTCGATGTCGCGCTCCCAGCGCTTGCCGTCATCGCCGTAGCGTCCATAAGCGCCGTTGGGGCCACCGTCGTAATGGCTGTCGTCGATATGATCGCCACTGACGTAACGCGACATGAAGCTCAGGCCAGGCACGCCAAATGGCGCCATGTCCAGGTCATAACGCAGTTGCCATGAGCGTTCGTTGGGGGCGTTGAAATCGAGCACCTGCACCGAGTTGGAGAGGAAAATCGAAGTGCCCGGCTGCTGGTCGAAACCCAGGTAATCGAACGGCTCATTGCCATCGACCTGTTGATACGCCAGGGTCAATCGATGGGCGCCGAACTTGTACCCGCTGGCCAGCGACCAGGTGGTGTTGTCGATCCTGCCGGCCAGGCTCTGGCCGTCGTCGTTGGTGCGATAAATATTGAAATCCAGGTTCAGCGACTGGCCTTCACCCAGGGCAAAGGTGTAGTTGCCGTTGGCGTAGTACTGCCGCCAGATGTCGGTGAATTGCGAACCGTACAGGCTGACGCTCAGTTGATCGCTCAGGGCGTAGCTGCCGCCCAGATAATCGACGCTGCGGGTTTCCACGCCAGCGTACAGCGCTTTCAGCGCGCCATCGGCGTTGGTCGAATTGCTGTCGTTGCCGGCGGTGAAATGACCGATGTCCAGTTGCAGGGCCTTGAGCTCATTGCTGGTCAGTTGAAAGCCGGTGGCCACGCTGGTGAACAGTCGCGCATTGCCAGTGCCGAACACCGGGTTGAGCGGTGTCAGGTTGCCGTACTTGAGTTCGGTGCGGGATATCCGCGCCTTCACCGCGCCACCCGCTTCGGAGTACTCATCCTCGGGATGGCCATTGGAATCGACCGGCAGCAAACCCGTGCCCGTGCGTCCCTTGCCACTGTCGAGCTTGATGCCCAGTTGCGCGTAGGCATCGACCCCGAACCCCACCGTGCCCTGGGTGTAGCCGGAGCGGTAATCGAGCATGATCCCGTGGGCCCATTCATCCCGGTAATTCTGCCCGCCTGGGTTGTTGAGGTTGTTGCGGTAGAAATAGAAGTTACGGTTGGTCAGCGTCAGGCTGCTGTCTTCGACGAATCCATTGTCGGCGGCGGCGTAGGCCATTTGCCCGAGGCAACTGCCGAGGGCGAGCGACAAGGCGGGCCAGGGGGAGAGTCTCATTCTGCGTGTTCCTTGTTATTGTGATTGCACAGAACTGTTTATCGAGGACGACCGAAGCCCTGCTGCCAGGAAACCCGGCAACAGGGGTGAATATCGGCGGTATCAGGTGACGCTGTGGCGAACCTGGAATTGCGCTTGCGCCCAGGTTTTTTGATCGAGAATTTCGCCGAGGATCTGCACCGCGTCCCAGACCTCGGTGAAGGTCGTGTACAGCGGGGTGAAACCGAAGCGCATGATGCGCGGCTCGCGGTAATCACCGATGACGCCCCGCTCGATCAGGGCCTGGATCACCGCATAACCTTCAGGGTGTTCGAAGCTGACGTGACTGCCGCGCTTGGCGTGATCACGGGGCGTGATCAGGGTCAGCTCATGAGCGGCGCAGCGCTGCTCGACCAGTTCGATGAACAGGTCAGTCAACGCCAGGGATTTGCGGCGCAGGCTGGCCATGTCGGTCTGGGCGAACACGTCCAGGCCGCACTCGACCATCGCCAACGAAGTGATCGGCTGGGTGCCGCACAGGTAGCGGGCGATGCCGCTGCTCGGCTCGTAGCGCGACTCCATGGCGAACTGCCGCGAATGGCCGAACCAACCCGACAGCGGCTGCGCCACCAGGTCACACAACTGTGGATTGACCCAGACAAACGCCTGGGAACCCGGACCGCCATTGAGGTACTTGTAGGTGCAGCCGATGGCGTAGTCGGCACCCGCCTGATGCAGGTCGACCGGCACCGCCCCGGCGGAATGCGCCAGGTCCCAGATGGCCAGCGCCCCACACTCATGGGTCAGCGCGGTCAGGGCCTGCATGTCGTGCATGTAGCCGGTCTTGTAATTGACGTGGGTGAGCATCACCACCGCCGTGTCCTGGTCGATCGCTTGCGGCAGCTCTTCAGGGCTGTCGACCAGGCGCAGGCTGTAACCCTGCTGCAGCATGTCGGCCAGGCCTTCGGCGATGTACAGGTCGGTGGGGAAGTTACTGCTTTCGGTGACAATCACCCGTCGCGTCGGCGACCTTGTGGCCTGCACACGCAGCGCGGCGCTGAGCACCTTGAACAGGTTGATCGAGGTCGTGTCGGTCACCACCACTTCACCGTCACCGGCGCCGATCAGCCCGGCCAGGCGATTGCCCAGACGCTCGGAAAGGTCGCGCCAACCGGCACTGTTCCAGCTGCGGATCAGGCCATTGCCCCACTCCTGGGCAATCACCTCCTGAGCACGCGCCAATGCCGCGACCGGCCGTGCGCCCAGGGAATTGCCATCGAGATAAATCACACCGTCGGGTAGCGCAAACTGCTGGCGTAGCGGCGCGAGAGTGTCCTGGGTATCGAGCGCCAGGCAATCGTTTCTTGTTGTCATCGGGTGTCCTGTTCTTTTGAAGGTCGTCGCGTTTTTCCGGGCGTTATCGGGCCCTTTTCTGTGGAGAGATAATGAACGATGCTTTGCAGAATTTTCGTGCAAAGTAAGCGGCCATGAGCTATTTGTTTCGCATAAAATTCGAATACAACTCTTATAAACGCGGATTTACACCAGCCATGAATCTCGACTCGACAGACCTGCGAATCCTCCATCAACTGCAACAGGATGGCCGTATCAGCAACCAGGAACTGGCAGAGAAAGTCGCCCTGTCGCCGTCGGCCTGCCTGCGCCGGTTGCGCCTGCTGGAAAGCGAGGGAGTCATCAGCGGTTATCGCGCCGTGCTGAATGCCGAGCGGCTGGGGATCGAACTGGAAGCCATCGTCCATGTGTCGTTGCGACAGGACGTCGAGGACTGGCACGAGACCTTTATCAAGAAGGTCCAGTCGTGGCCGGAAGTGGTCACCGCGTACGTGATCACGGGCGCGAGCAACTATGTGCTGCGGGTCCAGGCGCGCAACCTCAAGCATTTCTCCGATTTCATCGTCAACCACTTGAACCGCACCGCGGGGGTCACCGATATCCGCTCGGAAATCGTCCTGCAGAAAATCAAGGAGCGCGAAGCGTTGTTGGACCTGGTGGTGCGCAAGTAAGGGAGCAACGCACTGCTAAA